>JANMZN010000335.1:0-2468 GCA_031383285.1 Segetibacter sp. | reverse complement strand
TTTTTTATCTTTTGCCTTTTGTGCAAACTGCTTTACCTCCACCGCTATCTGCGACAAAGATTTGCTGTCTGCAAACCTTACTACCGGCACCAATAAACCATCTTCTACTGCAACTGCCACCCCTACATTCACATGGTGGTTGATGCGTATCTTATCGCCCAGCCAACTGCTGTTTACTTTTGGATGCTGCTTCAATGAAACCGCAACAGCTTTTAGTACCATGTCATTAAAGCTGATTTTCACCGGCGCCATTTCATTTATTCTGGCCCTGCTTTCTACTGCCTGGTCCATGTTGATGGACATGGTAAGGTAGAAGTGTGGAGCCGAAAATTTGCTTTCTGCCAATCTGCGTGCAATGGTTTTACGCATTTGCGACACAGGCACTTCTTCATAGCTTTCCTGTCCTATGGATACTTGTTGTTGTGCGGCTACTGCTACAGGAGCAGCTTGTGCCGCAGGTGCAGCAGCTAGAGCAGGTACAACTGATGTAGCGGGTTGACTTGTAGTTTGAGCTACCGGTGTAAAGTTTTCTACGTCCGTTTTTACAATCCTGCCATTATCAGCAGATCCTTTTACAAATTTCAAATCAATCCCTTTTTCTTCAGCCAGTTTTTTAGCCAAAGGTGAAGCCAATATTCTTCCCTCATTCACCACTTGCGGAGCTGCTGCCTGAGCAGTACTTGCACTTGCAGCTTCCGGATTGGTTGCAGGTTGCACTTGCGCTTCAGCAGATGCAGCCGGGGCAGATCCGCCACCTTTGGCAGCAGCCACAATAGCATCTATATTCATCCCTTGTTCGCCAATAATGCAAAGCAGGTCGTTTACTTGTATTTTTTCTCCTTGTCCGGCTCCCTGATAAAGCAGGATGCCATTCTTATAACTTTCCAATTCCATGGTGGCCTTATCAGTTTCTATTTCAGCCAACACTTCTCCTTTTTTTACCGTATCTCCTACCTTTTTTACCCAACTAGCTATTACACCTTCTGTCATGGTATCGCTCAATCTTGGCATCAAGACTACTTCTTCCATGTTGGAGAGGTCCAAAGGAGCTCCGCTATTAGCAGGAGGTTGCACTTCAGGTGCAGCCTTTGTTTCTACTTTAGTTGGAACTTCAGCAACCGTTGCAGGTGCTACAACTTCGGCAACTTTGTTTTCAACAGGCGCTGCAGGTTCTGCTGTTGTTTCTGCAATCGCTCCTTTAGCATATTTTGCAACAATCGCCTTTACGTCCTCGCCTTGCTTACCTATAATCGCCAATAAATCATTAACCTGAAGTTTGCCACCATTCTCAGCTCCCCTATGAAGGAGGATGCCATCCTGGTAACTTTCAAGTTCCATCGTGGCTTTATCCGTTTCTATTTCGGCTAGTAAATCGCCTTTCTTTACCATATCACCAACGTTCTTGTGCCATGCAGCTATTACGCCTTCTGTCATCGTATCACTCAACCTTGGCATATCAATCGCTTCAGCCATATTTATATTATTTTTAATGAGCAACCTTCAACAAAGTAGATGCTCCGGTAAAATTGAGGCGTGAAATTACATGAAATTGAATTACAGCCAAGTTGGAAACAATAATTATTAAGAAGTGTATTGTTTTTTCCTCCCATAACCAATAAAAATGTAAAATTTAATCCTCAAAATCGCATTCATTTCGTATTTCATCAATAATCCAGGCATTCAAAATTGGACGAATGAAAACAAATCAATGCCATTTAATTACGAATTTTAATACTATTACTCTAACTCCAACTTTAATTTATCTTTTAATTCCTTGATCAAAGGATTAATTTCTACGAGCCGTTTTAGCCTATCTCTTGAAGACAATTGAATTTCTACCACCTGCTGTTCTTTGGCGCTTTCATCTATCAGAATATTAAACCCAATGTTTTTGTTGTTGTAAAAATCTTTGAGTTTTTCGAGCAAGGATAACGTTTCCTGCATGATAAATTTTTGCTCAAGGCTTGTAGATACGATGACCGAAAAATTCTGCTGATCTACAATTTCAAGTCTAGCCTGGCTAAATGAAGTATGGGTAGGGTTCTTCATTTGCTCTTTCAGCAAATCCTTATAACTATTCCATTGCTCCACCAACGACTCTTCGGTAAGCGGAACAATTTCTTTTACAACTTCCTCCGTTTTGGTCAAATGCTGCTCTCGCAGGTTATCCAAAAACGATTTTTTACCGGTTGATTTAGGTGGTGGAGGTATCTTTTCCGTTTTACTCGCAGTTACTTCAGTTTCCCTCTCGGTTTTTTCCATTTGAATCGAAGGGGTTTCCTTCTTCAAATCCGGCAAAGGTTCAGCCACATTAGCAATGGGCTTGGGTTTGGTTTCAATATATAATTTACTTCCTGCTACCGATGGTTTGGCTATTGGAGCATTATTGCCCTTAATCTGCATGGATTGCAGGGGTTCAAACTTAACCGCTACCGGTCCACTAATCCGCTTTTTTTTTACAATCGCGC
>JANMZN010000287.1:0-1992 GCA_031383285.1 Segetibacter sp. | reverse complement strand
CACTAGCCTTTTGGCATCGGAAATCAATACAACATTGCTATTTATCGATAATTTATCTAAGGTATCAGAACTAATCATATAATATTAATGAACAATTTGGACGTTAAAGTAACAAGATTTTTTCAATTGCGTACGATATACACAAATAAAAATCACATCAACCTTCACTTTTAAAAATCTAAAATGTTCATTTAGCGTTGATTTAGGTCATTTAGAATATTCATTTGAGTTTCGCAATGATATTATTTTTTATACGGAAATTCATTGCTCATTTTTCACAAATAAACCAATTCTTATTTGCCCCAAACAACGCATAACCTAACTTTACCTGCTCCAACACTTACAAAATGTTCACAAAGGATCAAACTATTGAATTACAGAAACTAACAGATAAGATAGCTGCTACTCACTACATTCAAAATTCCGTAGAGGTACTAAACGACCTAAGAACAGTATTACAATTTCACGAATACAGGTATTACATTCTAAACGACCCTTTGATTGATGATACAACATATGATCAGTTGTATAAACTTCTGGAGAGTATAGAAAAAGCCCATCCGGAACGCATCATTCCTTCATCGCCCACGCAGCGGGTAGGCAATAGCCTGAATGCGGGATTTTCTACCGTACCACATTTAGTACCTATGCTTAGCCTGGAGAACAGTTACAATGCAGAAGATCTGATAGATTGGGATAGAAAAGCAAGAGAAGCAGCAGGCAATGAAAAGCTGGAATATTGCGTAGAACCCAAATTTGATGGTGCAAGCATTTCTTTGATTTATGAAAACGACCAATTGGCAAGAGGCACTACCCGAGGCAACGGCGTGGAAGGTGATGATATAACCACCAACATCAAACAAATTCGTTCTGTTCCTTTGTTTGCCCCCTTTTCTGAATATGGAATTCAGCAGGTAGAAATAAGAGGCGAAGTGCTGATGAGCAAAAAATCTTTTAATGCATACAATGCCAAACTAGCTGAACAAAACATTCCTCCTTTAGCCAATCCACGCAATGCCGCTGCCGGTAGCCTGCGCATGAAAGACCCCAAAGAAGTTGGTAGTAGAAAGTTAGAAGCCATGCTATACAATATGAGTTATCATGTAATGACAGCAGATAAATTACCAACTGAAAAAGAGTTGCTACTGCAACGCCACTCAGGCATTTTGCAAATGCTGTGGAATATTGGATTCAAGAGTCCGATGCAAGAATTAAAAGTGGCTAATAATATTCAAGAAGTGATTGAATATTGCAACGCGTTTGAAATAAAAAGAGACACCCTTCCATATGAAATAGATGGCATGGTGGTGAAGGTGAACGATATAGCCCTTCAGGATAAATTGGGCATGACCACCCACCATCCACGTTGGGCCATTGCCAACAAGTTTAAAGCAAGACAAGCTACTAGTAAACTAAGGACTGTTGAATTTCAGGTTGGCAGAACAGGTTCTATTACACCGGTTGCAAAAATAGATCCGGTGTTTATTGGTGGCGTTACCGTTGGTTCCATCTCATTGTTTAATGAGGAGGTAATAAAAGAAAAAGATCTAAAGATTGGCGATACCGTCTTAGTAGAAAGAGCAGGTGATGTAATTCCATACATTGTAAAATCTTTAGCAGACGTAAGAGACGGATCAGAAACGGACATCCAATTTCCCAAGCAATGCCCTGTTTGCTCAAGTGAACTTTTTAAGGAAGAAGAGGAAGCTGTTTGGCGGTGTATAAACATTGAATGCCCTGCACAAGTTATGGAGCGCATGATCCACTTTGTTAGCAAAGGGGCTATGGACATCAAAAGTTTTGGTGAGGCCAATGTAAAAAAGTTTTTCGAGTTGGGATTGCTCAAAGACATACCCGGCATTTACACGCTAGATCTCGACGCCATTAGCAAACTGGAAGGCTTTGGAAAAAAATCTATTGACAATTTAAAATCGGCCATTGAGGAATCAAAACAACAATCGCTAAACAGGTTAATTTTTGGGTTGGGAATTC
>JANMZN010000272.1:0-15520 GCA_031383285.1 Segetibacter sp. | reverse complement strand
GAAGAATTTTATACTTACCTCAGAACTGTCAGAAAAAATATTGACTTATTTAGAGAAGAAAATATTCCACTTCAATCTGCATTGAGCGTATTGCAACAGCAATATGGACAAATTGTTGGTCAAATGGGTGTGGAAGTAAATGGTCAGGAATATACCCTTCAGCAGGCAGCAAAGTTTTTGGAAGATCATGACAGAAGCCTTCGTGAAGAAGTGTATAGAAAGATTAATGAAAGAAGATTGCAGGATAAAGAAGCCTTAAATGATCTTTTTACTGAACTCATCCAAAAGCGTCACCAAATTGCATTGAATGCTGGGTTTGAAAATTATAGAGATTACAAATTTGCTGAGTTAGGCCGCTTTGATTATACCAAAGAAGATTGCTTCAATTTTCATGAGGCTGTAAAGTTGCATGTGCTTCCATTGGTGAAAAAGATCAATGAAAAGAAGAAATTAAAGCTTGGCTTGGACAAACTGCGCCCCTGGGATACTGAAGCTGAACCAATAGGAGTGGAGGCATTAAAGCCCTTTGAAACAGGTGTAGAACTAGCAGATAAAGCTATTCAATGTTTTGAAGAATTAGACCCTTTTTTTGCTGATTGTCTGCGAAAAATGAAAGAAATGGGTCACCTCGATTTGGAAAGTCGCAAAGGGAAGGCACCCGGCGGATACAACTGCCCATTGGCAGAAAGTGGGGCACCTTTTATCTTTATGAATGCTGCCGGTCAAATGCATGATGTAACAACTATGGTTCACGAAGGTGGGCATGCCATTCATTCATTTCTCTCTCATCCGTTATCATTAACTGCATTTAAGGAGTACCCAATGGAAATAGCTGAAGTTGCCAGCATGGCAATGGAGCTTTTCAGCATGGATTTTTGGAAAGTATTTTTTGACAAGGAAGAGGATCTGAAAAGAGCAAAAGAGCACCAGTTGGAAAGGACCATTACCATTTTCCCATGGATTGCTACCATTGATAAATTTCAGCACTGGATTTATACACACCCCAATCATACTCCAGAAGAAAGAACAAGCAACTGGATGAGTATTTTGGAAGAATTTTCTACCAATACAATAGACTTCGAAGGATTAGAAACTTATAGAATATACAACTGGCAGCGTCAGCTACATTTGTTTGAAGTGCCATTTTATTATATTGAATACGGTATTGCGCAACTAGGTGCTATTGGCATGTGGAAACAGTTCAAGGGCAATAAGGAAGCTGCCATCAAAAACTATGTTCACGCACTTAGTCTTGGCGGAACCAAAACTTTACCTGCCTTGTACGAAGCTGCAGGATTAGAATTTAATCTCTCACCGGATTATATAAAATCGTTGATGGATTTTGTAAATGAGGAGTATTTGTTTGTAGCATAATTATTGGGTTAGCAGTTTTTGCAAACCCCTGTTACTACTACATCTATTAATTGCGGTTTAAATCCTTCAGGAAGATTAACTTCTGGCGTTACCACAGAATCCAGACAATAAGTAATATTGCATTTGTCGCAAATAAAATGAACATGATTGTCATGATGGTGCCCACTTGAACACTCGTCTTTGCAAAGTGCATACAAGACTGAGTTATCTGCGGTTGGAATAGTATGAATGATGCCTTTTTCAACAAAAGTTTGTAATGTCCGGTAAATGGTTACACGGTCAAATTTTTCCCCAGTTTTTTTTTCGATGTCGCTGTGTGCCAACGCACCATTATTAATAAGAAATAGCTCGAGAATCCTTTTTCTGCTTTCGGTTACGCTCAGCATGTTTCTCTTTAAAGTATCATTTATAGCACCTGTTTCCATACAATTAAAATTACAGTTTCTATCGAGGATTGTTTGAGAAAACACTGTTTACAAATCCTGTTGGCCCTTCACTTTCTTTCAAAAGGGATCGAATATCATCTGACAATTTCTTCATTTCATCTATTTTAAGTGCGTCATAAACACTTCCTCTTACATTGCCTGATTTATCAACCAAAGCTAAAAATTGGGTGTGAATAAACTGATCTTCTAATTTCTCAAGATTATTGGCAGGGTCATCCAATAAGTAACTTCCTCGGGCAGCTTTATAAAGGCTGTCTTTTCTACCTGTTACCAATATCCATTTTTTAGTATCAATTTTCATACTGTCCGCATAAAACTTTAATCTGGGAACGCTATCATTTTCTGGCTGAACAGTATGCGCAAGGATGCGAAAATCCGGCTCATCTTTAAACTCCTGGTAAATTTTACTGATACTGCTGCTCATTCTTGGGCAAATGCCTTTGCAGGTTGTAAAGAAAAATTCTACCACCGTTACTTTTCCTTTAAGGTCTGCATCGGTAATTATTTTACCATCTTGGTTGGTAAATGAAAATGGTTTTACATAACTAACTGTAGGTAATTTATGCTTCCAATTATCTGTTCCCCTAAATAAAAAATAGAAAAAGGCACCTAATAACACGACAAAAAACAAACTATACCCAAAAAATTTCTTACTCATACTATTATTGAAAGCTACAAAGGTACATCTGCGAAGGCTAAAGAACCGAATAGAAATGGTTCATGTTTCAATAAGAAGGTTAAAATTTAAAACACTTATGCAACTTCGTTGCAATCCTATATCTTTGCCATCTGCATGAATTTTAAGATTAATTGGGACGCATTGGGAATAACCGCATCATTGGCTTGTGCTATCCATTGTGCATTGCTACCACTGTTCTTTACTAGCTTGCCAATTTTTGGCTTAAATATTATTGAGAACGCCATTGTAGAAATAGGCATGGTGGTTCTTGCTTTTTTGATAGGCATTAACTCATTGTATCATGGCTTTAGGCGGCATCACCACAGTTATTTACCAATGATTGTATTTGTAGTTGGCTTCTTTTGTTTGATCTTGAAATTATTTTTTGTAGCATTCGAAGGTTGGCTACTAATACCCGCAGTAACCGGTATTGTAGTGGCGCACATCATTAATTACCGCTCTTGCAAAATACATAACCATGCACATGCCGAGGATTGCAATCATTAAGCAAACATAAAGCAAGCGTTGCTTTTAGTAATACTCTGTTGCACTACTAAATAGGTAATTAAACTTAATTGCAAAGTAATAGTTCAATTTCAAAAAAATACAGACCTACTGAATGAATTCGGTAAGAAAATTCACCATTCTGCCAGTATCATGTACCTTATGATCCATGGTTTTAGGGACAATAAAAATCCTTTTAGAAATTAGTCTACACTCTTCCTTCCCATTAGCAAGGAAATCAGGAACAATACAATAAAAATAAAGAATAGAATTTTGGCAATAGACGCTGCACTTGCTGCAATTCCACCAAATCCAAATACGGCTGCAATAATTGCAACAATTAAAAAAATAACGGTCCAACGTAACATAATTTAAAGTTTTAAGTTAGAAGATAATATTTAAGGTTTACTAAAGAATCATACCACTATCCAAAGAACTATACATCTTTATGGGTATTTAATTCCTCATATTTTACTTGAAAGACATATTTTTTTACTTAAAATTTAATATTAATATTGTGTAATTATTTGAAAATTAGATATTTAAAATTTAATTGGCTGTAAAATATTTTTGGTTCTTTATTTGGAACTTAGTGATTGAATAAGAAATAATAAATAAATGCTAAGTCAAATTCAAAACCAAAAACAACAGGCAAAAATATTGCCACAGCAAATTCAAATGCTGAACATTTTCCACTTAAATGTTTTGGAACTTGATCAACGGATTTTGGACGAAATAGATGAAAATCCTATGTTGGAGAAGAACGATGAAGAGGAGATTGTAGAAATTGAAAAATTTGATAAGGATAGTCAGCAAGATTATGAATCGTGGGACGAACACGGGTATGACGATATACCGGACTATAAACAGGAATACGAAAATTACTTTAATAGCGAGGCTGCGCCCAATATTCCTATTAAGGCATTCAACGATTATAGAGAATCTCTTAAGGAACAAATTCGTTTCAAGGGGCTTTCTGAAAATGAAATTCAATTAGCGGATTATATCATTAACTGCCTCAATTGCAATGGCTTTCTGACACAAAGCTTGGAAGATATAGCTGACGACTTATCCTTTAAAAAAGGAGCATTGGTAGAACCGGAACAGCTAAAGCATATATTGACTTATATACATAAATTGGACCCAATAGGTGTTGGCGCAATGAACGCAAAAGATTTTTTATTGATACAACTTTATAATATTGAAAAGAAAGGGCCGGATGTAAAAAAGGCTATCCAATTGCTTGTTGATTATTATAAAGAACTTTCTCATAGAAATATAGCTAAGATTTTGGATGGGTTAAAGATTGAAGAGGATGAACTAAAAATTATTTTATCATTATTGGCATCACTCAAATTGCAACCTGTTCAAGAAGAATTTGACGGAATAATTGTAAACAAAAGTATCATTCCGGACTATTTATTAACTATTGAAGAAAATGGAAACATAGAGGTAAACTTGTTTCGTTGCAGATCTTCTTCCCTGTATATTAACCAATCGCTAAAGGAATCGGTAAATGCAGGAGTTGGAAACAAAGATAAATTGGTAACCCAATACCTAAAAAGTAAACTCAGTTCTGCATTATGGTTTGTAAATGCCATAAAACAAAGAGAAGATACGATGATGCAAATTATGAAAGCCATGGTAGAAATGCAGAAGCCTTATTTTCAAACGGGCGATGTGAGCTTTCTAAAACCGATGATTCTGAAAAATATTGCTGAAAAAGTCGGAGTTGATATATCAACGGTTTCCCGTGTTACATCCAATAAATATGTGGATACACCTTTTGGAATTGTCTTATTAAAAGATTTATTTACCGAAGGGATCATCAACCAAGAAGGAGCAGTGATTAGCAATCGGGTAATACACACTGCTATTGAGGGATTGGTTGAAATAGAAGACAAGGAAAATCCATTTACCGACCAGCAATTGGTAACTATGCTTTGCGAAAAAGATATCGTAGTGGCGCGAAGAACAGTTGCTAAATACCGGGAGCAGTTGCAGATTCCGATTGCACAACTGAGGAGAATGTGGGCCTGATATGAAAATAACAATCAATGCTATTTTTAAACTAATTAATTTTAAAAGAAATAACCAACATAGATGAGCACAATATTAGTAATTGACGATGATGTTGACCTTTGTATGCTGCTAAAGCGGTATTTAAATAAAAATGGCTTTGATGTGATTGTAGCACACAATGGAAAGAAGGCATTGGAAGTGCTTGAAAGTGCAGAACCAAATCTGGTATTGTGCGATTTTAGGTTGGAGGTTCTGAATGGAAAGGAAATGCTGATAAAAATAAAGGAAATATATCCACTGATGCCCGTAATAATCATTACCGGATACAGCGATATAAAAATAGCAGTGGATGTAATGAAATTGGGAGCATATGATTATATAACAAAGCCCTTACTGCCAGATGAAATTTTGCTAACCATTAAAACCGCATTGAAAAAAGCAGCCGAGAAAATTGGACCAGGAACTTCATTAATAAGATCCATTGAAGTGCCTAGCGATGGGGTAGCAACTAAATTATCTACAGGAATAATAATAAAATCTGGTCAATATATTTTTAGCGACAGTCCTGAATTTATAAGCATTCTACAACAAATAGATTTAGTTGCACCTACCAATTACAGTATCCTCATTTATGGAGAAAGTGGAAGCGGTAAAGAGGCAATAGCATTGGAGATTCACAAACGCAGCAAAAGAAAAAAAATGCCCTTTGTAGCTATTGATTGTGGCGCAATTTCTAAAGAACTGGCAGGTAGTGAATTGTTCGGTCATGAAAAGGGATCTTTTACAGGCGCATTAAATCAAAAGGTTGGAAGTTTCGAAATTGCCAACGGAGGTACCATCTTTTTGGATGAAGTAGCCAATTTGTCTTACGATGTGCAAATCGCATTGCTCAGAGTTGTACAAGAAAGAAAAATGAGAAGAATAGGTGGCGTGAAAGACATTGATCTTGACGTTAGAATAATTATAGCTAGCAATGAAAGATTGTTGGACGCAGCTCGAAAGGGAAAGTTCAGAGAAGATCTATATCATCGTTTTAATGAATTTAGTATAGAAGTGCCTCCATTGAGAAATAGAAAAGTTGATCTCATGATATTTGCTAAACATTTTCTAAACGAGACCAATGAGGAACTTAATAAGCATATAAAAGGTTTTTCTCCTGAAGTGGAGGTGATATTTAAAAACTATGACTGGCCAGGAAATTTGAGAGAATTAAAAAATGTAGTAAAAAGAGCAACTTTATTGTGCGATACTACATTTATACAACCTACAGTTTTGCCTTTCGAAATTGCAAACTTTACTAAGCTTCAGTTTATTAATGAGCACGAAGAGACTCCTTCCGTAATCATTACAAATAAGCAGCAAGAGACCGAATTGGCCGCGGTTGATCTTCCATTATTTATAGATTCCGGCGTGGTTAAAATACCTGAAATGAATGAAAATAGCCTTAAAACTGCAAGCATAGATGCAGAGTATGAGCTAATTGTTGAGGCGCTACGAAAAGCTAACTTTAATAAAAGCAAAGCAGCAAAAATATTAAATGTAGACAGGAAAACCCTCTACAATAAAATGAAACAGTACAACCAATTCAATAGCGACCTTTGAGTATAACAAACTTACATGCTTGATAAAATAATGCATATGGACCGGCTATATATTGAAAAATTCTGCGTAAAAAACGATATCATATGATAAGTTTGATCGCTAAAAGGAAAATATTAATTGTTGATGTTGATGAAAGGGAGTACTTCATTACTTCCGAATATTTAAAGGTGATACCAGGGAATAGATTTCTAACAGATTGGTCTTGCGATTATGAAGATGCAAAAAAAAAATGCATCAACAACGAGTATGATCTGTATTTTGTTGATTGGGAACTAGGGGCTAAAACAGGCCTTGACTTGGTAAAAGAAGCAATTAACTTAGGTTGCGAAGCACCAATAATATTACTAACCGATAAAAACAACCCCGATGATGAAGCAAATGCTATAAGATATGGCGCATATGACTTTCTCGAAAGGTTTGAATTGAGTACAGAAAAGCTAGAAAGGTGTATTAGATATTCATTGAGTAGAGCCAATGCAATAAAAGAGTTGCAAGAAAATGAAAAAAAATACAGGAGTATTTTTGAAAATGCAAAAGATGTGCTTTTGATTGCCGATGTTGAATACAAAATAGTAGATATAAATTATGCCGCCACTGATATTCTAGAATATGATTTAGAAGAATTAATAAATACAGATTTTTCTTTGCTGTTTTTAGAGGAGAGTAGTAAGGATTTTTTCATAAAAGTCTTGGAAGAATCAGGTGAAATTTTTGATTTCGAAGTTGATATAATGTCAAAAAGCTCTGTGGTAAAAAATTGTATTGTTTCAGCATCAATAGAGTTGAAAAATAATGGAAGCGAATATGTACAGGCAGTCATAAGAGACAACACTTTTAAAAAACGCGCAGAGAAAACAATTTTGGCTGCAGAAAAATTAGCTTCTACCGGAAGACTAGTAAGAATACTTGCCCATGAGGTTAGAAATCCATTAAATAATATATTGCTTTCAGCAGATCAGCTTATTTCAGAAAATAAGGATGCCGATTCGTTAGTGTACCTAGAAATAGTTCAGCGAAATTGTAAGCGGATTGGTGACTTGATTTCAGAACTATTAAATTCTTCCAATTTATCTACTCATGTAGAACTAAGCAGGTGCTCAATACAAGAAGTAATGGATGCTGCCATCATTAATGCAATTGATAGAATTACACTTAAGAAAATTGAACTTATAGTTTCCTATCCTGATTTTCAGTGTTATGCTTTACTAGATGAAAAAAAAATCAAACTCTTATTTCTTAACATCATTATAAATGCCATTGAGGCAATGAAAGAGGGTGAAGGCAAACTGGAAATTAATTTAAAGAGTTCAAATGTAGAATATGTGCTAGAGATAAAGGATAATGGTGAGGGTATTAGCAAAGAAAATATTCCTAATTTATTTGAACCAGATTTCTCTTTAAAACGAAGTGGCTTGGGATTGGGGCTATCAACTGCGCTTGCAATTATTCAATCTCACAATGGTCATATAGAAGTTACGTCAGCATTGGGAAAAGGAACTTCATTTTTTATTAGCTTTTTAAAAGCCTTATAATGTTTATGTCAACTGCTTATTCTTCCCGCTGATAAAAGCAAAATTTTTATTTTGTTTTTACAATGAAACTTTCTGCGCTTTCTTCTTTTTAGCTGTCTAATTAGTTTTTTGATTAGAATTTTATTTCTTCCTCATTTTGGTCAAAGAAATGAAAATCAACAAGGTGGTAATTATTATCCTGCTTGATGTTTATTTTAGAGTTGAATTTTTTGTTCCACTTATATCGGATAGAATTAAAAAACCAGCCTTTTGTAAGATGTGAGTAAACGATTGGGTTTACGTGCAATGACAAATTTTTGTGCTGGTGCGTAACAAGGTATAGCAGTTTCTTTTCAATCTCATCTACCAATAACAAAGTTGATGATATTTTTCCTGATCCATTGCATGAGGGGCAAGATTCGGAAGTATTAATATTTACTTCGGGTTTCATTCTCTGCCGCGTTATTTGCATCAGACCGAACTTGGAGATAGCGAGAACTGAATGCCTTGCCCTGTCTGTTCGCATACTTTCATCCATAAAGTCCTGAAGTTTTCGCTTATTATCAGGCAATTTCATATCAATGAAATCAACGACAATGATACCGCCTAAATCGCGCAGCCTCAACTGGCGGGCTATTTCTTCTGCTGCCTCTAGGTTCGTCTGCAAGGCATTTTCTTCTTGGTTATTACTGATGCTTTTGTAGCCACTATTTACATCTATTACATGCAAGGCTTCTGTATGTTCTATAATCAGGTATGCACCACTATTTAGGTTAACTGTTTTTCCAAATGCCCCTTTGACTTGTTTGGTAATGCCGAAATGATCAAAAATGTTTGAACCATTTTGATACAGCCCAACTATGTCTGCTTTTTCCGGTGCTATTTTCTGAATGTAATTTTTTGTATCGGTGTAGATGTCAGGATCATTAACTACTATCTTGTTGAAGTCTTCTGTCAATAGATCTCTAAGTATGCTGGTGGCCTTGGTTTGCTCGCTTAAAATGATTGCAGGTGCTTCTGCACCCTTCAGGTTTTTTTGGATAGATTTCCAAGTATTGATTAATGATGTAAGGTCTTCATGTAGCTCTGCTGCATTTTTACCTTCAGCTGCAGTTCGTACAATCACTCCAAAATTTTTAACCCTAACTGATTCTATAATTTTTTGAAGTCGCTTTCTTTCATCGCTACTGTGTATCTTTTTTGAAACAGCAACCATATCATTGAATGGGGTAAGTACCACAAACCTGCCAGGTAACGAAATTTCACAGCTTAATCTCGGTCCTTTGGCTGCTATTGGTTCTTTTAATATTTGAACTAAAACATTAGGCTTGCCTGCCAGTACCTCATTTATTTTACCAGTTTTAACTATTTCTGGTTCTACCTCAAATTGGGAGAAATCGATTCCGGTTTCAGATTTATCAGTTATACAAAGTTGAGTAAACTTCAATAATGATTTGGCGAAGGGGCTTAGGTCTGTATAATGAAGAAATGCGTCTTTTTCGAAACCAACGTCTATAAATGCGGCATTTAAACCCGGTATCAGTTTTTTTACTTTTCCGAGATATAAATCACCTACCCCAAAACTAGCATCTGTTATTTCATTGTGGAGTTCGACAAGCTTCTTGTCTTCAAGCAATGCAATTTCCACACCTTGAGGAGTGGAGTTGATTATTAATTCTTTGTTCAATTTGCAACTTTTAAAAATTCACACAAATTCCCTGAAAAAGGAAATACACTTCTTCACCGTGTTGCACCAACACAGTTGTTTCCTGCTACTTTTTTAGTTGATAAGGCAAAGATAAAGTTGCAAAACAGATTGTTGGCAGACCAGTAGATAGAAACAGATGCCGGAGAAATGTAATTACTCCGGCATCTGTTTTAGCAGATTCAAGAAAAATTACTTCTTCTTTTTATGACGATTCTTTCTAAGTCTCTTTTTGCGTTTGTGGGTAGCAATTTTATGACGCTTTCTTTTTTTACCGCAAGGCATGTTCTAATTATTTATGTTTATAAAAAAGTTATTGTATCGCATTAATTCTATTGTCCAGTTCTTTTTGTGCTTCAGGATTATTGATCATTTTTTTCACTTCTCTGTACCACTTGATCGCTTCTGCCTTATCTCCATGCCTGTCAAATGTTTCGGCTAGGTTTAAAGCTGCTTCCAAGTTTTCAGGTTGTTTTGTCAAAACGGCTTTAAAATGTTCAATGGCTTTATCCAATTGACCACTTTTTACACCCCCCAAACCAAGCATCATGTGAGCAAAAACGTTCTCAGGGTCTTGTTGTATTACTTCTCTAATCTTAGAAATCCCCTCCATTGGGTTATCTGAAACATTGCCAAAAATATAACAAGCACCCAATCCAATTTTGCTGCTGTCATTGCCAGGATTGATTACCAAAGCTTTCTCAAAAAGAACTTTTGCATTTGTTGCCAACCAATTCTGCATACCCGGTTCGGTCTCTGTTTGCAGGTTACCTAAAAACAAATGGGCTGCGAAGGTGAGGTTTTTTTCAGAATTTTCCAACTTAGCTGCTTCGGAAGTATAATATGCGTAGGGCTCAAATAGTTTTATGGTGTCTCTCCAGTATGAAGCCAATTGCCTATAAACCTTTAATTGTTGGTTTTTCACATCACCTCTGTTTACGCTGTTTTCCAGCGCGGTAAGCTTTATTAATTGGGAAGGTGTTAATCTTTCCTTTGCATGAAGGAGTAGTTTCTCAGTATTTACAGTCTTTTCTTTAGGGGTATTTGCTAAAGGTGGAGTAGGTTTTTTGGGAGGTATGGTATTTCCAAAAATAAATAATACCGCCACAAGCAGAATACCACCACTTATCAGAATAAATTGCTGTCTCTTCACTTTTTCTTGTTGAGCTGCAAAAGTAAAGCAAATGGAAAGGTATTAAACCAGCCAGTCGTTAAAAAAAGCGATGAGTGGTAAACTATCCTTTGTGTTTGGCTTTTACCTCGGTAACAAATTCTTTAGCGGGTTTAAAAGCAGGAATGTAGTGTTCAGGAATATCTACAGCAACATTTCTTTTGATATTCCGCCCAATTTTTGCCGCTCGTTTTTTTGTAATGAAACTGCCGAATCCTCTGATGTAAATATTTTCACCACTTGCGAGATTTTCTTTTATCTCCTTAAACATGGTTTCTAATGTTACTAAAACATCGACTTTTGGGATGCCGGTTTTTTCTGAAATCTGGCTAATTAAATCTGATTTTCTCATTGAATGTAATTTTTAGTAGAAGCCTATTGAGATTTTGTGTGTTATTTGTTGTTCCTAGAAAAACTACTGATAATCAAAGGTATGCAATAATCTGAAATTAATTAGTAGCAATTATCTAATTTTTGTGAAACAAATTTGAACTTTTTTTTGATGATAAGTAAACATTTTACCGAAAAACTTATTAAATGGCATTTACGTAAAAATAAAAGGGTGATGCCTTGGAAGGGTGAAAAGGATCCATATAAAATATGGATAAGTGAGATTATTTTGCAACAGACACGTGTAGAGCAAGGACTTGAGTATTATAATAAATTTATTTTACGGTTTCCAACCATCGATTTGCTAGCAACTGCACCTGAGGAAGAAATCTTTAAATTGTGGGAAGGTTTGGGCTATTATTCGCGTTGTAAAAACCTGATTTCTACTGCCAAAAATATTTTCTTTGACCTCCAGGGGAATTTCCCAGCAACTTTTGAAGAAATATTAAAGCTGAAAGGGGTTGGTCCATATACCGCAGCGGCAATAGCATCATTTGCCTTTGGACTGCCTCACGCAGTAGTAGATGGAAATGTAACCAGAGTTTTGTCCAGGTATTTTGGTGATTCTATTCCTATTGACTCTGCAAAAGGAAAAAACCACTTCACGCAGTTAGCCAATCAATTATTGAATAAAAAAGATCCGGGTCAGTTTAACCAGGCCATTATGGATTTTGGTGCTACTATTTGTAAACCTCAGAATCCATTATGCAGTGATTGTGTTATGATTGACCAATGTGTTGGTTATCAATCAAATATTGTTGAATTGTTGCCGGTAAAAGAAAAGAAACTCATTAAGAAGAAACGTTGGCTTTCCTACTTTGTTTTCAAATTAAATAAAGCGGTATTCATAAAAAAAAGAACTGAAAAAGATATTTGGCAAAATTTGCATGAATTTTTTCTCATCGAATCGAAGAAGCATATAGAATGGGATAATCAGTCCATAAATGAGTACTTGAACAGCAAATTAAACATCAATGATTTTGAAATATTATCAGTGTCTGATACAGCTGTTCAACAACTTACGCACCAAACGTTGGAAGGGAAATTTATCACAATCAATATAAAAAAAGCGTCGAAATGTTTGGATAAATACATGTTGTTTGACTTTGAACAATTGGATAAAATTGCTTTTCCGCGTTTCATAACTTCCTATTTGGAAACAAATGAATTAGAGAAGTTAATGCGATGACATTTTATCGGTTTGCTTTTAAAAAAATCCAATTATTCAATAAAAAAGAAAAAGGGCAGCTTTTCAGTTACTCTTTCATGATGGTCAGAAATAATCATTAAAAGCCAACCACTGCTTATTTCTCATCTCTTTTATAATTTACCACCAATGCGAAAAACTTAAAAAGGTACAGATGTGACTTTCTTCAAATTTTTTACTAAGGAAAGTTAATGGTCATTAAAGTTAACTATGGTGTGTAAGGTCAATAATATAAATGATTTTGAACATGTTAATTAACCTCCTGCTTCAAACTATGAAAAACAAAGAACCATTTTACAATTAAACGAATGAGGCAATAATAAATATTGGAAGGTCAGGGAATAAAAAAAGACAGCATGCGTAATGCATGCTGCCCTTGGTATACAATTAGTTAAATACTATAACTTGCTTAGTTTCTCATCGTAGTTGCAGGTGCCGAAATAATAATTTTTTGCACCTTTGCCACTTAGTTCTACTACCGCCTGTTTTGATTTGGTATTGATGGTAAATTTAAAAGTTACCGGGTTGTTAGACGCATCTTTACCGTAGCCCACCTGACTATAGGTGTACATATTTACTTTTTTCTGCTGTTCTATTTTGTCCAGTTTAATGCTGCTTGCTTTGTCATCCATTACCTGCACCACTTGATTTTGCATTTTAATGACGATGTTTTCATCTTTTAGTTGGGCTTCTTCATACTGGCCAACCCTATTTTTGTAGGAAGCGCCTGATTGGTTGATGTTGAAGGTCAGCTGTTGGCTGTTGGCTGCGTAAGTGCATGCAAGCATAGATGCTGCGAAAAGTAGTTTTTTCATTTGTTGGATTTTAAATTAAAAGAAATGCACCGGTTTATTTTAGGATAGTGCCTTATAACAACGCAGGAAATTCAATTCTATTATTCAAAATTCTTTTTCGCGCTATTTTATTTTTAAAAATTGTGTTTTGTGGAGTATGCAGGCAGCAATATCTGTCCTTAGTACCGTTAAATCAAACATAAAGGCATTTTAAGTATTCTCATGTATTTATTTTGACCCCACTAACCCTCAATTTATTTTCATTTCGCAGCGTTTTGTGGAAAGAAATACTGTTTTCACCTTGATAAAGTTTGTATTTTTAACAGTTGATAACGATGTCTTAACCTTTAGGTAATGTTAAGGGATTAGTTTTGCCAAATAAATTAAATGTTTGTTGACATTTGATGTATTAGCTATTTTAATTACAATTCATCTTTTTTATCTGAAATAACAAATCAATTATTTTCTTATTTACGTATATAATCATTATGAAACAACTTTTCTCCCTTCGCAGTTTATTGCTAGTGTTTATTTGTGCTACCGGAATTACTGGTTTCGGTCAGCAGGTTATAGGATCTTTTCCTACCATTGACGGTGGGTTTGAAAACCATTCGGCAGTAGCCACACAAAGTTCTATTGCCAATGCTGCACAGTTTTCAAATTGGACTATTAGTACAACTACAAGTACAGGAGGTGCTGCGTCTATTGTTCTTAATAGTTCTGGGGCACGCTCAGGATCTAAGTCTTTAACTGCCAATAATACAGGTACTACTCCAGGAATTAGAATTCAAACTGCAACTGTTAATACAAGTCAAGCAGTGGCACTTACAACCGCACATACAATGCAGTTTTGGTATAAAACAGCTGGTGCGACAGCAGTAACCAATTTGCAAAGAGGAATGTCCCCTGATGGAACTTCTGCTCCTGGTACCTATACAGCAATTACAATGGCAGGAACAAGTGGCGTTTGGACTTTGGTACAGGTAAGTCAAACTACCGGAACATCGGCAAATGCAACAAGATATGGAATTGGGGTTTTAAGAATGAATGGTGCAACAGCTACTGCGTTTGACATAGATGATTTTGTAGCATATGCCGGTGCGGCAGATAATACAGCCCCTGCCGCTGCGGGTGCTGTAACGGTAAATGGTGCTGCCAATACTTCCTTAAATGTAGGTTGGGGTGCTTCTGCCGGTGTAGATGGAGGAGGATATGTTGTAGTTAGATATGCAGTAAATCCAAATGCCGATAACGACCCCAATCAAAATGGTATTTATCAGGTTAATAATACTACAACTAATGGTACAGGTTCATTAACAGGAACTGTCCGATACACAGGTACCGGATTAAGTTTTACTGACAATGCAGGTCTTGCCGCCAATACAACTTACTATTATAAGGTTTATACCGTAGATAAGGCATTCAATTATTCTGCTGAAAGTCAGGGTAGTGGTGCTACAACTCCCTACTCAAATCCTACCACTTCTTCAATTTCTCCCAACAATGCAAATGCAGGTGGTAGTGGATTTACTATTACTGTAAACGGTACCAATTTCGTAAGTGGCTTTTCTACTGTTACCTGGAATGGTTCAAACCGTGCAACAACATTTGTAAGTAGTACGCAACTGACTGCTACCATTACAGCGGGTGATATAGCAGCTAATGGTACAGCCAATGTTGGCGTAACCACCACCGGGGCATTAAGTGCTTCGAATAATCAAACATTTACAATAAATGCAGGTGGAGGTACTGCACAGACCATTACCTTTAATCCTTTTGGAACAGTAACCTATGGCGATGCAGCGTTCAGTCCGGGTGCTACAGCTTCATCGGGTCTTACAGTAACTTATCAAAGTTCAAATACGTCCGTTGCCACTATTTCAGGTAGCAATATAAATATTTTAGCTCCAGGCACAACTAACATTACAGCATCTCAAGGTGGAGATTTAACCTATGCGCCTGCAACTGATGTTGTAAGAGTTCTTACTGTTGATCAAAAAGCATTGACACTTTCTAGTCCTGTAGCTCAAGACAAGTTATTTGACGGAGGTACGGCCGCTATAATTACATATGGTGCCGTAAATGGTATTGTTGGTTCGGATGATGTAACCGTAA
>JANMZN010000254.1:0-7470 GCA_031383285.1 Segetibacter sp. | reverse complement strand
TGGCGGATTGGATACTATAGCATCAAACTCCATCTTTTTAGCAGGGTTCATTTCATTAAGTATGATCCAATCATTAAGCAAAGAGTCGCCATGATGTATGTCAAATTCTGTATCCTTTACCCCATGCAGCAACATGTTCATCCGGGCTAGATTGTACGTGGTAATATTTTTTTCTTGTCCATATATTTTGCCAATACCCTGCGCACCCATTTGCCGCCGAACATTCAGCAGAAGCGATCCTGATCCGCAGGTAATATCCAGTACTTTATTTAGTTTTTTCTTTTTGCCCAAAGCAGGGTCTTGGCTGTCTAAAGAAACTATTTCAGAAAGAATAGTAGATAACTGCTGTGGGGTATAAAACTCCCCTGCTTTTTTACCGGAGCCTGCGGCAAACTGTCCTATCAGGTATTCGTATGCATCGCCCAATATGTCGCTGCTAGTTGAGAATTTTGAAATGCCTTCTGCTATTTTTTGAATGATGGTAGACAGCCTTGCATTGCGTTCTGTATAATTTTTACCAAGCTTTTCAGAATCTAAATTGATCTCAGAAAACAATCCCTGGAAACTACTATCAAACGATTGGTTTTCTATGTACTTAAAACCACTTTGAAGGGTGTCTAATAAATTACTGTCCTGCCGGCGGGCCATGTCTGCAATGCTGCTCCATAAATGTTTAGGTTCTATTACATAATGTACTTTGCGGCGCATCTGTTTTTCAAAAGCATCTATGTCTGCAGTGTTGGTCGCATACCATGCTGCTAACGGTGGCCGCTTATCTTCTTTGTCCAAAATCGGATAATCAGTACCCAATTCTTTTTGAGCTGCTGTTTCGTAGTTATCAGAAAGATAACGTAGGAACAAAAACGACAGCATATAATCCCGAAAGTCATCAGCATTCATTGCCCCACGCAGGTCGTCGGCAATTGCCCAAAGTGTTTTGCCTAACTGCTGTTGTTCTATTGTTGTCATTATTATGCTATTGTTCCTTATAATTAAAATGAGAATAAATATGTGCAGTTGCTATTTGTATAAACTGCGGATTCGTAAACATTGTTTTTTTCCTGTTACTCCAAACTGCCAATGCTGTTATTATTTCTTCAGGAGTATTCACCTTTTTTTCGGTAATTATAAAATCTATTGTAGATAGTAATTCTAATCCAAAAGAGGAATAAAAACCTTTGAGAAAGTGCTTTGTTTTTTCTACGATTAATTTGTGGGTTGCATGCTCAGGTTGTTGCAAATAGCTATTTATTTCTGTATCTCCTCCTGCTACCATACCCAATTCTTCAAAAGGCTTTTTATCTTTTGAACTATAGCCCATTATGTAGCTTCCATTCAGGTAATAAAGCACATGCTTTACTTTGCCCGAATAAGGCCCATAAAAATTGGGCTGAAATTCCAACCTGAAAGTTTCTTTTGCTCCAAAGCGTTGTAGAAAGTAAGCAATTTTTTCTGCTGCAAATTCTGAAACAAATTCTCCATTTCGTACCAGTTCATACATTACAGATAATAGCATAGCCCTGGCAGGTGTTAACTTAACTCTTTCTTTTTTCAAAACTTCCTGGATAGCTGCATTGGGTTCGTAAATAAAAATTTCGCATTCCAAACCCACCAGATATTGGTGCAAAAGAATTTTTACTTTTTGCCAATCCAAACCACCATTTCCTGCACCTAAAGGAGGTATAGCTATAGATTTGATATTGTTTTCTTTTATTACTTTGACCAGTGCTGAAAGGCCAGCTTCTATGAAGGCATATTCAGACGGCATTCGCCAGTTACTTTTTGTCGGAAAATTAATAATCGTTTTTTGGCCTCCATGAAGAGAAGTTCCTTCGGTCAATAATAAATCGCCAATGTTAAATGTTTTGTTCTTACAGGCTTCCTGATAAATTTTGAAGTTTTCAG
Organism: Segetibacter sp.; assembly: GCA_031383285.1. Taxonomy (GTDB): domain Bacteria; phylum Bacteroidota; class Bacteroidia; order Chitinophagales; family Chitinophagaceae; genus Segetibacter. Next base: position 5,565 of record JANMZN010000254.1, on the reverse strand, counting down.
GATACTCATTTTTAAATTGCAGTGCAATGCCTTTACCCATTACACCCTGCGTATTTACTGTATTTACAAGTGCACTAGCCTTGCTTTCCATAATATTGCCTGTTACATAATGTATCATGCTAAAAATAATAATTAGGGCGAATTTGAACTTGTTGATCACTCACACCCCATGTGGTTAATTTTTGTTTTGCATCCTGGTTATAAACTACAAACCCCAACAATGCACCAAATGGCACATCTTGCTCTATTAAAAATTCGGCTTCTTTTCTTCTTTTCAAATCAAGATCTGTTTCACTTTTCCAGAATTTTGCTTTTATAGCATCCCAATCCAACAGGTCATTTATGCTACCTATGTCATTACGATCATATTGACTTGTAAAACCATCAACAGCGTGACCATTGGTAAACACAAAATTGAGTGGATATTCCATAATTTTTTGTACAGAACTAACGCAATATACGATGTCCTGTGCCGGTGTAGGAGCAACCCAATTAAAGCCTTATTGCACTACATACAACATTGGGGTACGCACACCAAAATAGAATGGGATATAATCCCCCAACCTGCGACCATTGGACAATACAAATGCATTTCGGGTAATAATTAAACTGCTATCTCCAATAGGTACATAAGCCGCATTGGCATTGGCCGATTGTGCATGAGTAATGCCATGTAGGAGTACATGGGGTATATTTTCTATATGCACCATTCTAAAATGATATATTTTACTCAGATCTGCCATACTCAAAATTATGCATTATTCCCCGGAAACAACCCCTGCATCAACCCCTTTTGTCTGAACCTTGATTTGTATGATTTTAGGATTATCCTGATTTCTTCTCATTTCGTAATTCGTAATTTTTAATTCGTAATTATTGTAGGAAACAACCCCTGCATCAACCCCTTCTTATGCGCCTTCAATCCTGCTATCTTTTCTCCCTGTGCCAATATCCATTCATCTAAAGAAGAAAGACAATCGGCAATTTTTTGTTGCTCTTTTTTATTTTTAGGAAAGGGAATTTTTATGTTAGATAACCTACCAACCGATATACCTAAAACTTTTGTTCCTTGTGCTTCTTTTTGAATTTGAAGACGAATTTTATCTGATTTAAATAAATGACCACCAAATCCAGTTACCAAATTTTTTTCTTTTTGTCTTGCCATCATAGTATGCATACCTGAAACCAATTTTTCATTATTCAAAAAAACAATTTCAAGACTTTTACCAACATCTTCTAAATCTTCTGAAGCATCCGCAAAAATAATATCGCCTTCAATACAGTAACTTTCGGTTTTTATTTTATCTAAATTTATTTCAGGGTTTATTAAAGGGACAAACTCTTTTGTAATGTCAAAAAGAGTAGAAAACTTTGTATGTATATCTCCGTAGTGTATGTTTTTAACTAAACCGCTATTATAATTTAATTGATCTCTTGAAAATGAATTTGTAACTATAAAAGTATATATGCTACTTAACATTTTCACCTCCCACTCCCCCCCAAACTCCCCAAACCTCAACCTCGGCACCGTCTCCCCTTCAGCAGGAAACAACTGTTGCATCAGCCCTTTTTTATGGGCTTTGAGTGCTTCGAGTTGTTGGCTTTCGGCTGTTATTAAATCATCCAAAGAAGAAAGGCAAGAGGCGATTTTGGTTGAATGGATAATGGATAATGGATAATGGATAATTAGGTTAGATAATCTACCAGTGGAGATACTTAAAACCTTTGTGCCTTGGGACTCTCTTTGAATTTGCTTTCTGACAAGATCCGATTTAAATAAAAAACCCAAAAAACCAGCGTTACAAAATTTAAAGTTAGGACGGGCAAGGATTGTATGCAAACCGGAAATTAGTTTTTCATTATTCAAATTGACAATTTCTATGCTCTTGCCTACATCTGTCAAATCTTCTGAAGCATCAGCAAAAATCAAATCACCTTCCTGACAATAATTATCCTCCTTAATTTTGTAAATATCAATTTCTTCATTAACAAAGGGTAATGTTTCTTTTGTAATATCAAAGAGAGTTTGGAATTTTGTATGAATATCTCCGTAATGAATATTCTTGACCAAACCACTTTTATAATTCAAATTATCTCTTGAAAATGAGTTGGTAACTTTAAAACTAAACACATCACCCAACCGAGCAGAAACCCACTCTTCATCAAATTCCGGAAAACAAAGCTCCGGCACTATTTTTTCTTCATTCTTCATTCTCAATTATCAATTATCAATTCTTCATTCTCAATTATCAATTATCAATTATCAATTATCAATTCTCCATTGTCAATTATCAATTATCAATGCCCTCTACTTGTTTTAACAATTGCAGTCAGTATTTTCAAAATTTCTTCGCAATCTTGTTTAATGGATAAAAACATTTTTTCTTCCAGATAACCTCCTTGAAAAAGTAGTTCTAACCAGTAATCCGTTTCGTTAGTTTCTTTAAGAGCAATTGAAATTTTATGAATAAAATCAGCTTTACTTTGACCGTGTTCACTTTCCCGTATGTTAGCTCCAATAGAAGTGCCACTTCTTAACAATTGTTTTGAGAGTACAAACTCTTTTTTTGTATCACATAAATACTTGTACAGTTTCACAATTCTCAAAGCAAAAGCAAACGATTTTTCTTTAATCACATTCTCTTTCATCATTATCAATTATCCATTATCCATTATCAATTACTCATAAGCATTCAATCCCGATATTTCACGCCTTTGCGCCAGTTTTTTTAATTGTGTTATTAGATCTTCCATCAATGCCAATTCTTTTTGGGTTCGGTCTTTCCAGCCTAGTTCTAATGGTGCTAACAAGTCGTTTAATTTTTCGCCGTCAAATATCATTCGGCTTAATATGCCTTCTACAAAGGCATTCAGGGCAGCGGTTTTCAGACCATGCTTTTGGGCAATGTCAGCCAATACCTCTGCAGATTTTTCATTTTTAAATTGTAGGTAGCCTTCCCGTATTTCATTTTCAGAAAGCCCTTTCCCCACTTCCAAACTATTAATGTAGGCAGTAATGTCGTCCCGTTCTTCCATCAGGTTGGCACTGCTACTTAGCAAGTCTATCAACTGCTCCTTGGTCATCTTTTGTTTAGAGGGTTTGCTTTGTGTAAACTTCGCTATCAAACCCATAATATAGTCGTAGTCCACCAAAGAAGAGGCAAACAACACAAATTCAAAATCAAGTTGGTCAACAGGGCCGCCATTGCTTTTACCTCCTTTGTCCTGTTTGTCTTTTAAGCGTTTAGCTGTCTCCAGGTACGCACCCCTAAAAGAACGCAATTCATTGTCCGGCAACAGTTGTTCTATCGTTGCTTTATTGTCTTCGGTCAGGTCAGTGTATTGGTCAAGGTGTCTTTTCAGCCGTTGCACTTCTTTAAAATGATTGATGAACTCAGCACGGGCAATATCCCCTTTCAGGTTGTTTACTTCGGCAGGCTTGCAGTCCAACCCGCTTGCCTGCATAAAGTTGGTTAAAGCCGCTACAGCTTTTTCATACTTATCTATCACCGCAGGTGCAGGGTCAACCAACCATATTTCTTTAGGGTTTCCTGTTTTCTCACCGCTAAACAATGCAATCGCTTCGTCAACGGCAGTTTGTTGCCCCCTAAAATCTAGTATGTTTCCATAAGGCTTGCTATCGTTCAGTATCCGGTTGGTACGGGAGAAAGCCTGTATCAATCCGTGGTGTTTCAGGTTTTTATCTACATACAGCGTTATCAGGTATTTGCTGTCAAACCCGGTAAGCAACATATCCACCACAATCACCAGGTCCAGTTTGTTTTTATGCGGGTAGTCTGCATTGCTGTATTTATGGTCTTTAATGCGCTGTTGCACATCCTGATAGTACAGGTCAAATTCACCAATACTATGATTGGTGCCAAACTGCGAATTGTAATCGCTGATAATGGTTTTCAATGCCAGTTTCTTTTCATCGGGTGCCACGGTGTTATCAGCCTTTTCTTGTGGCAGGTCTTCCTGCAGTTGTTTTATATCGGCTGCATTCTTACTGTTCTGTCCTCCTCCGCCATTTGGCGGAGAGCTAGAGGGGGCTACTTCCGCAGGCGGAGAAAAAACACAAGCAATATTTAACGGCACAAAGTTTTCATCTGTCGCCTGCCGCTGTGCCTGTGTATCTTTAAACAGGTGGAAATAAGCAATAGCATCATTGATAGAACTTGTAGCAAACAAGGCATTGAAACGTTTGGAATGAGTAGCTGCATCGTGTTTGTCCAATATAGCTTCTACTATTGCTTGTTGTGTTACAGACTCTCCAGCCTTTGGTTTATAGTTGCCCTCAGCTTTAAAATAATCTACATGAAACTTCAACACGTTTCTATCTTCAATAGCATGGGTAATGGTGTAGGCATGCAACTGTTTTTGAAACACATCACTAGTAGTTCTATAAGTGCCTTCAGTGCCGTCTATTTGTTTGTAGTTGGCGTTTTGCTCAAAGATGGGCGTACCTGTAAAACCAAACAGTTGAGCATTGGCAAAGAAATCTTTGATAGCATCGTGGTTATCGCCAAACTGCGAACGGTGGCATTCATCAAAAATGAACACCATTCTTTTTTGCCTGAGCGATTCTAACCGTTCCTTATAATTCTTTTTATGGTCAGCATCCAATGCAAGACCCAGTTTTTGAATGGTGGTTACTATCACTTTATCAGCATAGTCTTCCGAAAGCATACGCCGCACCAATGTTTCTGTGTTGGTGTTTTCTTCCACACAACCCTCCTGAAAACGGTTAAACTCTTCACGGGTCTGCCTGTCAAGGTCTTTGCGGTCCACCACAAACAAACATTTCTCAATATCGGGATTGTCTTTTAGCAGCGTAGACGCTTTAAAAGAAGTGAGTGTTTTACCGCTTCCGGTTGTGTGCCATATAAAACCATTGCCACGGTTTTGGTGAATGCATTCCACAATCGCTTTCACTGCATAGATTTGATAAGGCCGCATCACCATCAGCTTTTGCTCACTTTCTACCAATACCATATAGCGGCTAATCATTTCGCCCAATGTACATTTAGCCAAAAACTTTTCAGTAAAATCAAACAGGTGGGTAATCTTTTTATTGTCCTCACTTGCCCATTGATAAACAGGTAAAAACTGTTCATCTGCATTGAAAGCAAAATGCTGATTGCGGTTGTTGGCAAAGTAATAAGTATTGGTGTGATTGCTTACTATAAACAACTGCATAAAGCACAGCAATGAGTTGGTGTAGCCATTGCCCGGATCATTTTTATAATCCACAATCTGCTGCATGGCTTTCCTTGGGCTTATTTGCAGTGTCTTTAGTTCAATCTGTACTACCGGTATGCCATTAATCAACAGGATAACATCATAGCGGTGGTTACTGTTATCTGTATTCATCCGCAATTGGTTGATGACTTCATAGTCATTTTTGCACCAATCTGTGATGTTTACCAAAGTATAGTGCAAGGGGGTATCATCTTCCCGTTTAAAAGTATTGCGCTGCCGTAACAGTTTAGAAGCCTGAAACACATCAGGGTTAATGATTTCATCCCGCAACCGGGCAAATTCTGCATCACTCAAATTCACCCG
>JANMZN010000205.1:0-2521 GCA_031383285.1 Segetibacter sp. | reverse complement strand
ATCAGACACAATATAGCTCATACCTTTGGTTAAGATAACAACTTCTCCATTTTCCAATGCACTTGAAAAAGAACCTTCAAGGCAATAAACTATGTGACCTTTTGTGCACCAATGGTCAGCAATGTAGCCTTTGGAATATTCGACAATTCTGGTTCTTATTCCATCAAAATTTTGGGTTTGCCAGTATGATGTTCCTTGTATGCCTTTGTATTCCACTTTTTCAACAGCTTCCCAATTAATGGTTGTAAATGGAATATTATTCATAACCTGTTATTTGTTGTTAGTACAAAAGAATTTATTAATAATCATCTACCTTCTGTTTGCAATGATATCCCCTTGCTAAATTGAACAAAATCTTCTTGAGCCATATTTTGTTGTTCACCGGTTTGTAAGTTTTTATAAGTGCAGGTCGCTTCTGATAATTCCTTACTACCCAATATCACAACATGCTGAATGCCCTTCTTGTCTGCATATTTAAATTGCTTGTCAAATTTTATGTTTTCGTGATAAAGTTCACATGCTATTCCTTCGGCTCGTACTTGTTGCATTATCATAAATGCTGCTTTGCTTTCAGCTTCTCCAAGATTGAAGAATAGTATCTTTGTTCCTCTTTGTATGGCTTCCGGAAACAATTTCAATTCTTCCATTACATCGTAAATCCGATCTACGCCAAAGCTAATGCCTACACCGGGTACATTGGGTACACCAAATAGGCTTGTAAGGTCGTTGTACCTTCCGCCTCCGCCTATACTACCCATTTGTACATGGTTGGCTTTTATTTCAAAGATAATTCCGGTGTAATAGTTTAAACCGCGGGCAAGTGTAAAATCTGTGGATACTTTTTGAACCACAGAATCAGGAAGAAAGTTGAGGATATATTTTATTTCATTGATCCCTTCCATTAGTACGTTTTCTTCTGGACCCAACACTGAAATATATGGTTGAAAAAATTCAATTAATTGTGAAATTCGCTGAGTATTTTCTCCATTAATATTTAAAAAGCTAACAATTATATCAATTTGTTCTTTTGAAATATCTTTTCGACTTAGCTCTTTTATAACACCATCAATCCCAACTTTATCCAATTTGTCAATTGCAGTTGTAATAATAATTAGTCCTTCTTTTCGCTGATCATCAACTGAATATGAAAATCCGCTTTTATAACCAAGCCTTTCAACAATTATTGCCAAGGCAGCCAATATTTTTCTGCTGTTTATTTTTATTTCTACATCCAATCCCAATTTGTCAAAGACTTGACTGTAAATAAAAGCAAGTTCAACTTCATTCAAAAGACTATTACTGCCAACCACATCTGCATCGCATTGATAAAACTCTCTGTATCTACCACGTTGCGGTCTATCTGCTCGCCAAACCGGCTGTATTTGATATCGTTTAAATGGAAGTGTCAATTGGCCATGATTCATTGCTACATATCTGGCAAAAGGAATGGTTAGATCATATCTCAATGCCCTTTCTGTAATCCCTTTGTTATTCTTGCCTTCTAATACCTTTTCAAAATCTTTTGTAGCTTGTTCATGTTTGTTTGGATTGTCTAGCCCATTATTAAGTATTTTAAAAATCAATTTATCTCCTTCCTCTCCATACTTACCCATTAAGGTTTCCATGTTTTCCATTGCCGGTGTTTCCAAAGGTTGAAAACCATAAAGCTCAAACGTACTTCGGATGGTATTAAAAATATAGTTTCGCTTACTGACTACTTCTGCTGAAAAATCTCTTGTTCCTTGCGGTAGTGACGGTTTCATTGTTATCTTCTAATTTTTTTATTCAAAATGGCTTTCCCATTTTAGTTTTAAATGGCCGATTTCTTATTGTGATCCATATTTCATTATTATAGCATTGCAAGCTTTATCAATCAAATCATATACTTCATAAAAACCTTCCTCACCACCATACCAGGGATCCATTACATTATTATTTTTCCCTGGGAATATTTCATTGAGTAAATAATCTACTTTATGCTCATCCCACGCTGTACCGCTTATTCGTTTTACTTCGGCATAATTATCTTCGTCCATTACATAGATTTTGTCGCACATAATAATATCTGACTTCGCAAAATTTCGACACCTGATAGCGGACAAGTCTATTCCATTTTCCAATGCAACTTTTTGTGACAAGCGGTGAGGAGGGCACCCGGGATTGTGGCCACTTGTACCTGCACTATCTATGATCCAATCAAGTCCAGCTATTTTTACTTTATTTCTCAAAATGCCTTCTGCTAATGGGCTTCTGCAAATATTGCCCAGGCACACCATCAAAATTTTCATCGGTCAAAGATAACCTTGTTTACCATTTACGATGCCTGTTTATGCTCACTTCAAAAAAAGTTCATTATTAATCAGCCTTCATTATTTTAATATCAAACTTATGGAATCCTGATGGCTTGGCATCTTATTACAAACCCAGCGCTGGGATTTATTTCAACTCACCATTAAAATCGTTGTTATGAAACCCGAATCAATATTGCAATCCGACATTTTGGATATCATATTTATAAACC
>JANMZN010000201.1:0-11136 GCA_031383285.1 Segetibacter sp. | reverse complement strand
AGCAAAAGTATCAATCGTGTTTTAACGAAATTATTATTTCCCGGGAAAAAAGAATGGTTGACACCTTCTTTGCTGAAAGGTAGCGTTTGCGTGAAATATTAATTAGTATGAAACTAAAAGCTGGTTATTTCATTGGCAGTGGCCTTGCGTGAAACCAATGACAATCCTACAAAAGTGAGTATCCCATTTATGATAAGCAATTCAATGCCTATTTGGTATCCATTAAACCATAAAGCAGCCTTGTCTGCCAGTACATAGCATAAGCTTGGGGCTAATAAACAAATGGCAGGAATCCATGCATTTTCTGGTAGCTTTCTTTTAGATAAAATACCGAAAGAAAACAAACCAAGTAAAGGACCGTAGGTGTAGCCTGCAACTTTTAATATGATGTCAATGATTGACCGATTGTCAATCCATTTGAAAATCATAACGCAAAGAAAAAAGACAATAGCAAATGTTATGTGTACTGCCATTCTTATTTTTTTCTTTTTGTTCTCATCCCATGCATCGTTTCTTTTTAATCCAATAATGTCAATACAAAAAGAGGAGGTGAGTGCCGTCAATGCGCCATCGGCGCTCGGGAACAAAGCAGAGATTAAACCAAGAATAAAAATGATGCCTATGAAAGGCGGCAAATAATTAAATGCGATCTCCGGAAAAATATTGTCGCCTAAAACATTTTTATTGTCCAGTAAGAATTGTGTTTTTGGTATCCCATTTACGAACACTTCCTGAAAGCTGCCGCCTTTGCTAATGGCATACAAATACAACAAGCCACCGAGTGTAAGAAAAATAAATACCACAAATCCTTGCAGAAAGCTCAATGTGAGCATGTTTTTTTGTGAATCTTTGAGTGTATTAACACTGATGTTTTTCTGCATCATTTCCTGATCGAGCCCTGTCATGGCAATGGTAATAAAAGCACCGCCAACAATTGATTTTAAAAAGAAACCGGCACTTTTGTAATCTGTTTTGAACAGCTTCATGTAATGCTGTTGCTTAAGCACAGACAGCGTTTCTGTAGCAGAGAAATTCATTTGCGAAATGATGAAGAAAACGCAAATCAGCAGGCCAAGCAGCATGAATGATGTTTGTAGGGTATCTGTAAAAACAATGGTACGTACCCCGCCTTCCAAAGTGTATAGGATGATCATTAAAAGAATGATGAGTGTAGTGGCTATAAATGGAACATGCATTTGATCGAGGATAAAAACTTGCAATACATTTATAACAAGGTAAAGCCTTGCTGTAGCACCTAAAGTGCGTGAAATGATAAAAAATAAAGCGCCTGTTTTATAAGAAATAAAACCAAATCGTTTAAGCAAATAATTGTAAATGGAAGTGAGGTTCATGCGATAGTAAAGTGGCAGCAAAACAAAAGCGACTACAAAGTATCCTACAAAATATCCGATCACTACCTGAAAATATCCGAAGCCTCCTGTACCAACAGTACCTGGCACGCTTACGAATGTTACACCACTAAGCGACGTTCCAATCATGCCAAAAGAGACCAACATCCAATTGCTTTTCTTGTTGCCGATAAAAAAGGTATCGTTGTTGCTGTTTCTACTGGTAAACCATGCAACGCCTAACAACAAAAGAAAGTATCCGGCTACAAAAGCAAAAAGCAATAATGGAGACATAAAAAAGGAATATTATTAAAGCATGAAAAGTAGGAAAAAATAATGACCTAATATTGTTGAAATAAAAAGAACAAAATGAGCGCATTCTCTATTGCAGTTTTTTGCGGTTCCCAATCGGGCAATCAACCATTATATACTGAGCATGCTACAGCTTTGGGTACCTATATGGGGAAGCATGATATTCACTTGATTTATGGAGGTGGTAACAAAGGGATTATGGGATCAGTTGCCAACGCAGTATTAGAGAACGGAGGCCGGGTGACAGGGATCATACCTGAATTGTTAATAGGGTGGGAGCAACAGCATGAAGGCATTACAGATCTGCAGGTGGTAGCAGATATGCACGCCAGGAAAAAAATAATGTATGACTTATGTGATATGGCAATTATATTACCTGGCGGCTATGGTACATTGGACGAATTGTTTGAAATACTGACCTGGAATACATTGAAAATTCATCAGAAAAAAATAATCATACTGAACAGTGCTGGTTTTTACGATCACCTGCTCAATCATATTAAGCATATGCAGGATTCGAAATTTCTCTACGAACCTTGGGATGAAAGGATAAAAATTGCAAGCAACGTTGAGGAGGCTATTTCTTTTTTGGACGCAAATAAAAATTAAAGCCTGTTCTTAAAATAGGGTATTTGCTGCCAAGATAACCTACATATGGGGAGTTTACATTATTACCTGCATCAAACATGATGACTGTATAGAAACTGGTATTGCCAATTTCTCTGGTGGCATAGCCGGCACCCAATAAGAAACTAGGTGCTTCCTGCGATAGTTTAACTTCTTCTCCTGTCCCATATAGTGCGATGTCTTTCAACGATGTTTTGATCCAATTGTATTCAGGAAGCAGTTGAATAAAAAAGTTTGGAATGGGATATAGTCGGACAAACATTCCAGCTCCATAGTTAAAACTGCGTTGCCTAACCCCGTTGTTCACCTCAGCAGAATAGGAGTAATAGTTTACGTTGGTTATTATGCCTGCATCAAACCATTTAGCCACAGTATAGCCAACTTCAGGATTGGCACCGGCAGAAAATCCGCCACCACTTAATCCGAGCCCAATAGCACCACCTATAAAAATGTTTTCTTTTTTGAATGAATGGTCTTTATCCTGCGCAAAAGCTGAGCAGTATATGGAGATCAAGGATAATGCGAAAATCAGGTTTTTCATAAGTATTTTTTATTTGAGATCGAAAATTTTTCCGGCATTTAAAATGTTGTTAGGGTCGAATGCGATTTTTATCTGACGCATCAAATTTAAATGAGTTTCAGTAAAAACAATGTCTAAATATCTTTTTTGAATAAGTCCGATACCATGTTCACCACTTATGGTACCTCCAAGGCTATGGACCAATTGGAACAATGCCCTGATGCCGGCAATTACTTCCGGATCATCCTGGCTGTTGGAGGTGCCGTGTTTTTTGATGCGAACGTGAAGGTTGCCATCTCCTGCATGGCCGTAGCATACTGCATGGAAGTTATATTGCCTGCCTAGTTCCTTGATGCCTAAGATAAGTTCTGGTAAAGCTGCCCGTGGAACGACGGTGTCTTCTTCGATGGTATATCCTGCAATTTTGACTGCCTCCGCTACTCCGCGACGGAGTTTCCATAATTCAGCTTTTTGGCTGGAATTGTCTGCAAATAGCACATCTTCTGCGCCATATGTCATCAACAATTCGCTGATCAATTCCATTTCGCCCATCATCACCTCCATGTTATTACCATCTACCTCTACTATCAGGTGTGCTGCTATATCATCTGCTATTGGGATGGTTGTATTTTTAAAATAATCACTTACTATTTTGAGCGCTTCTACTTCTACTAACTCTAGTCCGCTTGGTACAAATCCCGCACGAAATATGGCGCTTACTGCTTCACCTGCTTTTTCCAGCGATTTAAATGGAACCAACATAAGCAGGTCGAACTTTGGATGAGGAATGAGCTTTAAAACAATTTGGGTAACGATGCACAAGGTGCCTTCGCTTCCTACTATTAATTGGGTAAGGTTGTATCCGGTTGAGTTTTTTAAAACATTGGCACCTGTCCATATAATTTCACCTGTAGGAAGTACAACCTGAAGATTGAGGACATAGTCACGCACCACTCCATATTTTACTGCTTTTGGTCCGCCACTATTGGCGCTTATATTTCCACCTATATAACAGCTTCCTTTGCTGCTGGGATCGGGAGGGTAAAAGAGGCCTTTTTCTTTGACTGCATTTTGCAATGCTTCTGTTATTACGCCGGGTTCTGTTATTACCTGAAGGTTTTTTTCGTCAATATTTATAATACTGTTTAATCGCTCTGTAGAAACGAGAACGCCGCCCAGGTTTGGCAGTGCAGCACCACTTAGCCCTGTGCCAGCACCTCGTGGAGTTACTGGTATTTTTAGACCATTGCAATATTTTAGTATTTCGCTGATTTCTTCAGCTGTTCGGGGTTTTAAAACTACAGATGGAAGATATAAAAGTTTTTCAGTTTCATCATGGCCATAATTTTCTAATGCTTCCAAGTCGCAGCAAACATATTTTTCACCTATAATGTTGCTGAAAGTTTGAATGTCTTTCTGGGATAATTTTATTTTTTCTGTTGCTTCCATTCAAATTGGGTTATGACAAAAATCGACATTGAAGGGGATAAAAATTAGTAGCTGTTTACACTTTCTAATAGGTCCAATTGTTTTGGTTAGTTGTGTTGGATTTAAGTTTTGTTTGTTAAGTCCGTAATCATACAAGTACATATATGTGATGATATGAATTTGCTAAATTTTATTTTAAAATAGTAACACTTCCAGTAATCTTTTCAAGCCCATTTTTAGGATCAATGATGTAGTAATAGGTACCAATTGGTAACGTGCCGCCTTTTGAACTTCCATTCCATGGGGTTGAATATCCAATACTACTAAAAACGGATAAGCCAAACCTGTTGAAAACTTCGACGTAACAACCGGGATAGTCATTTAAAAAACGAATAATCCAAGTGTCGTTAATGCCATCGCCATTTGGTGAAAATGCATTCGGAATACTGAATCGTTTCAAGACTTTTACATTGATGGTATCACTAGCTGAACAACCTCCAATACCCGTTGCTGTTAATGTGTAGGTTGTGCTTTCAAGTGGTGCTGTCATTGGCCCTAACACTGTTGTGCTGCTAAGGTATTTAGATGGTGTCCATAAGAATTTAAGACCATTACCACTTACTGAAGGGTTTAGCGTACCAATTGCATTTTCAAGCAAAACAATATTGGATCCGGCATCAACTGTTGGGTTTTTATAAACCGTTGCAAATTTGTTCATGGTATCGGAGGGACATCCATTATTTCCGGTACCAAATAGTGTAGCTTGAAAAGTTCCCGCTGTTTTGTATTGTTTGAAAACGATGTTTGTATTAAATGATGTTCCGTCATCAAATTTCCATGTATAGGTTGCATCGGGAGAGGATGTATTTGAGTATAAGAAATTGTTTCCAGTCAAACATTGTTCATCATCATTGATGGTGAAAGATGTAAATGGATTTGGGAGTACGGTAACTGTTTTTGGCAAACTATCCAAACATCCAAAATTGCTGGTTACAAATTGTTTTACTGTAAAATTTCCAGCTACAGCATAACGATGATCTGGGTTGGCTTGGCCGCTGGATTGCAGATCACCAAACTTCCAAAATTGAGTAAGCGTTCCACTACTGATACTTGCATTACTTGTAAAATTGAATAGATTTCCTTTCAAGCATTGCTCTTGATCATTAATGGTAAATGAAGCAATAGGCATTGGATGAAGCGTAACTGTTTTAGAAGTGCTGTCTTTGCATCCATCAACAGTAGTTACCATTAATTTGATAGCATAAGTTCCTATGCTTGTAAAAACACGGATTGCATTTGTTGTATTAGAAGTTCCGATATCACCGAAAGTCCAAAAGGACGATAGTGAAGTAGGTATTGGAATAGAAGTATTGGTGAAATTGAAATTGTTGCCGGATAAACATTGTCCAGCATTGTCAATAGTAAAAGATGCCACAGGCATTGGCGTTACTGTAATTGTTTGGGTGCTGGTATCTTTACATCCACTGTTTGATATGGCAAATAGTCTTACAACTTTTGATCCTGCACTTGTATAACTATGAGTTGTATTTAGAAGGGTAGATGTACTGCCGTCTCCAAAATCCCACAAATAGGATAGTGTTCCGGTTGCAATATTAGAGGCATTGGTAAAACTGAAGCTGTTGTTTTTTATGCATTGCGATAAAAGATTAATACTAAACCCGGCATTTGGCATGGGGTTTACAATCACAGGTTGGCTGATACTGTCTTTGCAACCATTGTTTGACGTTGCTATTAACTTAACAGAATAAGAACTTGGTGCTGAGTAACTATTTGTAGAAATATTTCCTGTTGAAGTATTGCCATCTCCAAAGAACCATTGATAAGTCAATGTTCCTGAAACAATAGTTGAAGTACTTGTAAATGTAAAGCTATTGCCAACCAAACATTGTGCAATATTATTGGTAGAAAAAGTTGCAGCGGTCATTGGGTTTACAGTTACATTTTGTGTGATGCTGTCTTTGCATCCATTGCTAGAAATGGCAACCAGTTTAACCATATAATTACCAGCCTTGGTATAGGTATGAACTTCATTGATAAGATTTGAGAAATTGCCATCGCCGAAGCTCCATTGATAGGTTAATGTTCCAGAAGATATTGTAGAAGTATTGTTAAAGCTAAAGCTGTTGCCAACTAAGCATTTGGAAATGTTATTGATGGTAAATGCCGGTATTGGCTTAGGATTAACGGTTACTGTTTGGCTAATGCTGTCCTTGCAGCCATTGTTAGAAATAGCAAGCAGTTTCACTGTATAAATTCCTGCGATTAAATACGTATGATTGGCATTAGAAGTTGTGGCACTATTGCCGTCCCCAAAACTCCATTGGTAGTTAATTGTTCCTGAAGGTAAGATACTCGTATTGGTAAAGCTAAAGTTGTTGCCTGCTACGCATTGTATATTGTTGGAAATATTAAATGTTGCTTTCGGCATTGGATAAACTGTTGCAGTTTGCGTGCTGCTGTCTTTGCATCCGTTGTTGGAAGTGGCAACCAACTTCACAATAAAGTTTCCATTATTTGCGAAGGAATGTACCGGGGTGGCTGAAGTGGAAAAACTACCATCACCAAAACTCCATTGATAAGAAAGTGTACCCGATCCAATTGTAGAAGTATTGGTAAAGCTAAAACTATTGGCTACCAAACATTGCCCATTGTTATTGATAGAAAATATAGCCACTGGTACAGGATTTACTACAACGGTTTTAATAGTACTGTCATTGCAACCATTGTTTGAAATTACAACCAGTTTTACAGTATAATTACCTGCTGCCAAATAGTTATGAGTTGTATTTAATGTTGTTGAGAAACTGCCATCACCGAAAGACCATTGGTAAGTAATGGAGCCCGCGGTTATGCTGGAGTTATTGGTAAAAATGAAATTATTGTTTTTTAGACATTGCGTATCAGCATTGATCGTAAATGCCACTGTAGGCATTGGATTAACTGTAACCAATTGTGTAATGCTATCTTTGCATCCATTGTTAGAAGTTGCGATTAGTTTAACGGTATATGTTCCCGGTGAAGTGTATATATGACTTGAATTAGTAGCTGTTGAAAAGTTTCCATCTCCAAAACTCCATTGATAAGTAACGCTTCCTGAATTAATGGTTGAAGTATTTGTGAAAATAAAGTTGTTGCCAAATTGACATTGGGCATTGCTGTTGATGGAGAATGATAAAGCAGGCACTGGATTAACAACAACATTTTTAGTAACACTGTCTTTGCATCCATTGTTTGAAGTCGCAACCAACTTGACTGTATAATTACCGGCTATCAGGTAATTATGTGTGCTATTTATTGCCGTCGAAAAACCGCCATCGCCAAAAGACCATTGGTAAGAAATAGATCCGCCAGGTATGCTTGAATTATTTGTGAAAGTGAAATTGTTATTTTTTAAACATTGGGTATCCTCGTTGATCGTAAATGCTACAGCAGGCATAGGATTAACGGTGACTATTTTTGTACTACTGTCTTTGCATCCTTGGTTAGAAGTTGCGATTAGTTTAATGGTGAATGTACCCGGCGAAATGTAATTGTGATTTGAATTAAAAGCTGATGAAGTGCCACCGTCGCCAAAGCTCCATAAATAAGATAAAGTGCCTGTAGATAAGGTGGAAGTATTTGAGAATGCAAAACTATTTCCTTTGAAGCATTGGGTGGTATTATTTATGTTAAACCCAGCTAAAGGCATCAAGTTTACTGTAATAGTTTGGCTAACACTGTCTTTGCAACCATTGCCTGTAGTTACAATTAACTTAACAGTATAATTTCCTGCGTTAGTAAATGAATGCGTTGGACTATTCGCTGTTGATGAACCTCCATCACCAAATGTCCAATTGTAGGTGATTGTTCCGGAAGCTATGGTTGAGGTGTTTGTAAACACAAAATTATTTCCTTTTAAACACTGGGCGTTTGTATTAATCGTAAATCCGACTGTAGGTTTTGGGTTTACAGTTATAGTTTTGGATAGGCTATCAATGCAATTGTTAGCAGAAAAGGCAATTAGTTTTACAGTGAAAGTGCCAGAGTTGGTATATGTGTACGAGGGACTGGTTTGATTAGACAAACCTCCATCACCAAAACTCCATTGATAGTTTAACGTCCCAACGGAAATGGTGGAGCCATTGGTAAAAATAAAATTATTTCCAACCAAGCACTGAGATGGATTATTGATACCAAAACCCATTGTAGGTTTTGGGTTAACTGTAACCGTTTTACTACTACTATCCTTACATCCATTCGAAGAAGTAACCAATAGCTTTACTGTGTATGTGCCAGTGGAAATGTAAGAATGATTTGGACTTGCTGTTGTTGAAGATCCACCATCACCAAAGCTCCATTGATAAAGTAGCGTTCCTGATAAAATTGATGAAGTATTCGTGAATACAAAATTATTTCCAACCTGGCATTGAGTTGAATCATTGATACTAAATGCTGCAATTGGCATTGGTATTACTGTAATTGTTTGTATAGTAGTGTCTGTGCAGCCATTGCTTGAAGTTGCAACTAATTTTACAAGGTAAGTTCCACTTACTGAGTAGTTATGTATTTCATTTATATTGGTCGAAAATATGCCATCTCCAAAGCTCCAATTATAGGTCAACGTTCCCGACACAATCGAAGAAGTATTCGTAAATACAAAGTTGTTGCCAACCATGCATTGTGCATTACTATTGATTGCAAAATCAGCAGCAGGCATTGGGTTTACCGTTATATTTTGAGCAATACTATCTTTGCATCCGTTATTGGAAATTACAACTAATTTTACAGAATAATTGCCTGCAATGGTGTATGTATGTATTCCGTTGGTTAATGAGGAAAAACTGCCATCACCAAAACTCCATTGGTAGGTTAATGTTCCACTAGAAACAGTAGAAGTGTTAGTAAAGACAAAGCTATTCCCAATTTGGCATTGTGCGTTGTTATTGATTGTAAAGTTTGGTATTGGTTTTGGGTTTACTGTTACAGTTTGGTTAACGCTGTCTTTGCATCCGTTGTTTGAAATTGCCAGTAGTTTAACAGTGTAAGTTCCAGCTGCTAAGTAAGTATGATTTGAATTAGTGGCGGTCGTTGTATTACCGTCGCCGAAGCTCCATAGATAGGTAGTTGTTCCAGAAGTAAGTGTGCTATTATTTGTGAAATTAAAGTTGTTGCCAACCAGACATTGTGCATTGTTGTTAATTGTAAATGCTGCTATAGGCTTAGGATTGACTGTTATGGATTGTGAAATACTGTCTTTGCATCCATTGACTAAATTTACAACCAGTTTTACGATGTATGTTCTAGGGGAGGTATAGGTGTGTGTTGCGTTGTTTGTTGATGAAAAATTTCCATCACCGAAACTCCATTGGAAAGTTGCAGCACCTGTGCCAATTGTAGAAGTATTGGTAAAGCTAAAATTATTGTCCGAATTGCATTGCGCATTGTTGTTGATGGAAAATGCAGCAACAGGTACAGGGTTAACAACTATCAATTGACTTGTGCTGTCTTTGCATCCGTTGTTTGATGTAGCTACCAATTTGACCGTGTAAATGCCAGGAGTTAAATAATTATGTGTAGCATTTGTTGTAGTGGAAGTACTACCATCACCGAACGACCATTGATAAGTTATGGTACCTGAAGGTATTGCAGATCCATTGGTAAATATGAAGTTATTGTTCTTTACACATTGTGAGTCGGAATTGACTGTAAATGAAACGGTCGGTTGAGGATTTACTACAACAACTTTGCTAATGCTGTCTTTACAACCATAACTGGAAGTTACTATTAGTTTTACTGTATAATTTCCAGCAGCAGTATAGGAGTGAGTAGCATTATTGGTAATTGATTTATTGCCATCCCCATAAATCCATTCTGAGGTGATTAATCCTAGTGAAATGGTAGAAGTGTTGGTGAAATTGAAATTATTTCCATCTAAACATTGACTGGGGGAATTGATATTGAATCCGGAAACAGGCATATCATAGACACCAACACTTCTTGAAATGCTATCAATACACCCATTATTAGAAGTAACCACTAGCTTTATATTATAAGTTCCTACTCCAGTATAAGAATGAGTAGCATTTGTTCCAATAGCAGTTGCGCCATCGCCAAAATTCCATAGGTAAAATAACGTGCCTTCGGTAATGGTTGATGTGTTGGACAAAATAAAATTATTGCCAGAAAGACATTGGCTTGGATTATTGATATTAAATCCAGGTGCAGGTAATGGCGCTACAGTTACTTGTTTAGTGATGCTGTCTTTGCAGCCATTTATTGAGGTGGCAACAAGTTTAACACTAAAAGTTCCTGCGGTTACATAAGTATATGTTGTGTTTGTTGACGATGCTGTATTACCATCACCCAAATTCCATTGGTAAGATAATGTTCCCGAAGCAATTGTTGAAGTATTTGTAAATGCAAAAATGTTTCCCTTTAAGCATTGTGGAGTTGCATTAATTGTGAATCCTGAAATTGGACTGTTGTTGACAGTAACAATTTGGCTAATGCTATCTTTACAGCCATTGTTTGAAGTAACTACCAATTTTATAGTATAGATACCGGCAGAGGTATAACTGTGCGTGGCATTTAGCGTATTGGCCGTTGTCCCATCACCAAAATTCCATTGGTGATTCATTGTTCCGGAAGCAATGGACGAAGTATTGGAAAAAGAAAAGCTGTTACCGGTTTCGCACTGTACGGTTTTATTTATCGTAAAGCTAACTGCAGGCTTAGGATTTACAATTATAGACTGACTAATACTGTCTTTACAGCCATTATTAGACGTTGCAACCAACTTTATAGAATAATTTCCTGGCAATGTGTAAACATTTGCTGCATTTGAACTAATAGCACCATTCCCATCACCATAACTCCATTGATAAGAGATTGTTCCAGAAG
>JANMZN010000195.1:0-9506 GCA_031383285.1 Segetibacter sp. | reverse complement strand
CTTTTATAAAGCTTATTAAATTAGTAAATGTTTTTTCTACATTGTTGAGTACTGCAAAATTAGCTGCAATTTTCGCTATTGCCCGAAAGCTATTGACTGAATTATCAATTACATTAAGACTGTGTTCAAAAAGTGCAGTTTGCGGTACTATGGCTTTTTCCTCTATGATACTCTTTTCTACATCTTCTCTTTTTAAATGAGGATGCTTTTTTAATCTAGCAGCAATAATATCCTCTTTTTGATGTAATGGAAATTTTTCAAAAACTTCACCGTTTTCATTTAAGACTTCAAAAGGTTTCATCGAAGCCATTTTTATATCTTTAGAATTATGTATCCAATAAGACATTCCTTCTAAAGTAGAAACTTTTAATGGAGGCTTCTTACCATAATCCCTCTTAAATTCAAAAAGGTATGAAATCTCTATACGCTTAATTAATTCTACGTCTAAACGGTCAAATAAGCCCGTGTTAATTCTTGATAATACTAGTTTATTTGATTTCAAGTTTCCACCTAGTGCATTTGGAATAATGTGCTCATCTGTTTCCGTTGGAGATAAAACTTCTCCAGTTATGTAGCAATACTCATTCTTACAATTGAATTTTGTTCTCATAGTCTAAAATAGCATGAAGCTCAACTTGCAAATTGTCGCATTATTCAATACTTCAAATGTAAATAAATATTGTATTACGTCTTTATTTACAACTACCCTGCTAGTTGAAGTGTATTCCGAAGGGTCACTTCCCCTGCTAGTTGAAGTGTTCCGAAGTGTCACTTCAATTTATTATGAAACCCAGGTCTTCGACCGATATAATTTTAACCAGTTCCGCTTCAATTTTACCTTTCATTGTTTCTCTTTCGGCAGGAGCTTTCTTTCCAAGCATTTTGCGTTTGCCAGAGACCCCGGCTTGGGTAGAAAACTCATCGGGCGAACAGTAGAATACTGACAAAAAACATCTTCAGCACTTTCTATTCAATCATCACTCCTCAATATCCTCATCCATTTTCTCCGGCCGCATCTGCGGAAACAATAAAACATCCTGAATAGAAGGTTGATTGGTCATCATCATGCAAAGCCGGTCTATGCCGAAACCAATACCCGATGTTGGGGGCATGCCATATTCTAGTGCACGTAAAAAATCATAATCAATAAACATGGCTTCTTCATCTCCCCGCTCCATTAGTTTTACCTGTTCCTCAAATCGTTCGCGTTGGTCTATCGGGTCGTTCAATTCGCTGTAAGCATTGGCTATTTCTTTACCATTCACCATCAGTTCAAAACGCTCAACAAGTCCCGGTTTGCTGCGGTGCTTTTTAGTCAGCGGACTCATTTCTACGGGGTAGTCAATGATAAAAGTTGGCTGTACAAAACTGCCTTCGCATTTTTCGCTAAACAATTCATCTATCAGCTTGCCTTTGCCCATACTCTTTTCTACATGTATGTGCTGTTGTATGCAAACTTCCCTCAGTTGGTCTTCATTCATTTCACTAACATCTACACCGGTATGTTCTTTTATAGCATCGTAAATAGTGATCCGCTTGTACGGTGCTTTGAAATCAATTTCGGTATCGCCTACCATTGCTTTGGTCGTTCCGTTTACGGCAATCGCTACTTTCTCCAGCAGTTGTTCGGTTATGTTCATCATCCATTGATAGTCTTTATAAGCAGTATAAAACTCCAGCACGGTAAACTCAGGATTGTGGGTTCTGTCCATGCCTTCGTTTCTAAAGTTGCGGCTGAATTCATATACCCAATCGAAACCGCCAACAATCAATCTTTTTAAATACAGCTCATTCGCTATTCTTAAATAAAATGGAACATCCAGCGCATTGTGATGTGTAATAAATGGCTTGGCAGCTGCGCCACCGGGAATATTTTGCAGCACAGGTGTATCCACTTCCAAAGCACCACGTTCGTTCAGAAATGCTCTGATAGCGTTCATCAGTTTGGTACGCTTAACAAACACTTCTTTTACATGTGGATTAACAATCAGGTCAGCATAACGTTGCCTGTATCTGAACTCGGGATCGGTAACTGCATCATAGGTTTGTCCATCTGCCTCTTTTACGATCGGCAGTGGTTTCAACGATTTGGTCAACAAAACAAACTCACTTACATGTATAGAAGTCTCGCCTGTTTTGGTGGTAAACACATATCCCTTTACGCCAATGATATCGCCAATATCCAATAGTTTTTTCCAAACTTGGTCGTACAGCGATTTGTCTTCTCCCGGACAAATCTCATCTCTTTTTACATAAACCTGTATTTTGCCTTCACTATCCTGCAATACCGCAAAAGAGGCTTTGCCCATATCTCTCATACTCATCAATCGGCCCGCAACACATACATCGGCAAAGTCGGCTTTGTTTTCTTCTCCCTTGTACTGCTGTTTTATGGCAGCCGAAGTGATATTTACCGGATACAAAGCAGCAGGGTAAGGGTCTATTCCCATTTCCTGCAATGATGTTAGTTTTTCGCGACGAATGATTTCCTGTTCACTTAAGTGTTGGCTCATAATGATAATTAAAGAGTGCGAAATTAAGTATTGCAGTCGTAAAACTGCTATTCTAAAAAAGCAAAAGAGAAAACAGAAAAAGTTGGGGAAACGTACTTATTTTTATTGCATGGAATTTTCAAACCAACAGATTGACACACAAAATCTCCCCTCAATAGAAGAGGTGCATTTGGAGCCGTTGGAAGCAGACTACCTTACTACGCAAAGGATTGCCGTAGGACTAGGTACTTTATTCATCATCATTGCTGCAGCTATATTTTATTTTTTTGTAGATAAAGCAAGTGAGAGTCCGGCATTGTACATCTCTTTTGGAGGTTTAATGTTGCTGATGATGATTTTGTACATCGGTAATCTGATTAGTTTTAGAAAAAAAGGGTATGCACTTCGAGAAAAAGATGTGCTGTATAGAAGTGGATGGTTGGTCCAGCGAACAAGAATTTTGCCGCTTAACCGGGTGCAACATGTAAGTGTACAATCAGGACCTATTGAGCGCCGTTTTGGTTTGGGGTCGGTTTCCTTATATACGGCAGGTAGCGAAAATGCCGACTTCAGCATCAAAGGATTGAAAGAAGAAAAAGCACAACAAATAAAAGAATGGATAACCAATCAATTGTATGACCAACAGCCCAATGCCTGAACCTTTGTTCTCTACACCACAACGCCAATCACCGGCAGCCCTGTTCATCATTCTTGCTAAAACAATAACCTTGTTTGCAAAAGTATTTTGGCCTGCATTATTGGTCTTTTTATTTCGTTCTACCGGAAAACCGAAAGAACATTCCAACAAGGGCGATATTTTTATTTACATCATTCTTGCATTTGCAGTCATTACCCTCATCGCTACTATTATTAAATATCTCTTCCATCGCTTTTATATATCCGAAGGAAGTTTTATAGTGAAAAGTGGTTGGTTAAATAAAAAAATCACTTCCATTCCGCTTCAAAACATTACGGCTGTACATTTAGAACAACACATACTTCACCGCATTTTAAATGTAGCAAAAGTGTCGCTTGATAGTGCAGGGTCCGATAAAGTGGAAGTTAGTATTGATGCTTTATCCCTTAGCAAAGCAAATGAGCTTAAGCATTTTTTATTGCAGAAAACCAATCGAATCAAGGTTGATGAAGAAGCAAATCTGCAAGATCACCAAGAACCTGCGGCGGTTGTTAATCAAACTAAGCTATCTTTTAAAGAATTGCTGGTGCTTAGTCTTACAGCCAATCACATAGAAGCGTTTTTTATTTTGCTGGCTCTGTCTGTAAATGTGTGGGATGATCTACGAAAAGTATTCAAATTGAACGAATCCCAGTGGATTGATGAACATGCTACCCTGCTCAAAAACAGTGTAGCATTAGCCGCCGGATTAATATTTTTAGTAGCCATCATTTCAGTAGTATACTCTTTTATCAGAACCGTTCTTCGGTATTTTGATTTTACCATTACTACAGAATCCAACGGATGGAAAATGGCTTATGGCTTAACCAATCATCAGCAAATATTTCTTCCTTTTTCCAAAGTGCAAATAATGCAATGGAGCAGCAATTTCATAAGGAGAAAATTCAATATCTGGATAATGCATTTTATGTCTGCCGGATATTCTGAGCTCAAGAAAAAGCAGAAAATTCATATTCCGGTACTTACCTCAGATCAAGTAGATGCATTGGTTGCACAATACCAACGATCAGAAATATTTATTCCTGAAAGTGGTAAGCGAATTGATCGATCTTATTGGATACGTGGTTTGATTTATATAGGAATTATTTTGGGCATAATTCCAGGTATTGCTGCATTTTTCTGGATGAAATCAGTTGCGATTGTATGGTTGATTGTTATGGCTTACATTGTTGTGCATCGTACTTATTTTTACCAGTATTTTCGATGGCAAACCAATGATGAAGGTCTTCAAATGTATAGCGGAGTTTGGGGTAGAAAATTCACTTTGCTCAGGTGGAATAAAATACAACAAGTACACCTTACTCAAAATCTTTTTCAGAAAAGCAGAGAGGTTGCCTCTTTACATTTTTTAACCGCAGGAGGCGAAGTGGAATTACCATACATACCTTTGAGCGTTGCAACAGATATTGTTAATGGGTCATTGTATTTTGTAGAAAGCAAGAACGAAAAGTGGATGTAATGGAAATTGTTACACTGCTTTTTTCTGCATGGCATTTGCTTCATACTTGTCTTCATAATCTTCGCGGATGGTGCCCATCCAACGGTCCCAAAAAAGAAAGTACAAGCCATAATTGCCTTTAAAATATTGGTGATGTTGGTTGTGATTAAATGAGGTATTGATCCAACGACCAACCATGTTTCTACTAAAATTCTTCGGATACAATTCCCATCCGAGGTGCCCATAAACATTGTACAGCATCATGATGAGAAAGAAGACAAAAAGATGAATAAGATGTAGTGGCATGATCATCACCAACACAACAAATATTCCAGCTTCTATAAATGCCTCTGAAGGTTGAAATGCAAAGGCAGCCCAAGGTGTAGGATTGGTGGACAAATGATGAACTACATGTAACTGCTTAAACAATGTTGGATGGTGCATCAGCCGATGCAACCAATAGAAATACATATCGTGTACAAAGAACATCATCGGAAATGCCTGCCAAAACCACCATATGGGATAGGTATGCAGGTTATCGTAAAACAAGGTGTACTGTCTAATGGGAGTTAGGAGCATTAAAGCAGGTACCAAGGTAAAAATGAGAATGGTAACTATAGAATAACCAATTTCTCTCTTAATGTCTTTATTTGTTGGAAATCGTTGCTGTATTTTTTTATAAAATAATTGATGCTTTAGCCATTTGTACCAAACCAAATACGCTACTCCTGCGAGTAGGAAATAGCGAATGGCAATAATTATTAAAAGTCCATACCAGGTATTGGCTTATTGCATTTTGCAAAAGTAGGAAAATGTTTATTCGATGATAAAGTCAATCTGTTGAGAAAGCATGTAAAAGTCAAATGCTCAGTAATACCTGCCAAGCCGCATCTATATTATTGTTGTCCAATAATTGCGCAGCATATCTGTGAACTTCTTCTTCCATTGAAGAAGGTGAAAGGGAATAGTATTGAAAGATGATCTTTAATGTATCATCATCAAAGGTGGGGTCTATAGCAGGTATATCATCTACTGCTGATAGCTTTTGTAAATGGTGGGGAGTCAGCACGTGGCTGTTTAAAATATCTATTGGTAAAGTGATCATAATTTGCAAATCTATATACCTCTTAAAAGAGTTGCAATCTTTTTTTGTGAGTTTGTCTTAAGCAAAAAAATTATCTATTTAATTTTATAAAAAAAGCCTGAGATATTGTATCCCAGGCTTTAGCTGTTTGAGATTTGAATTAGTCTTTTGTTAGTTTAAGGATTTCTTTGTTGTGCTCTCCGTTATAAATGCTTACCAAATACATGCCTTTTGCAAATCTGCTGACATCGAGGCTTACCTTGTTTTTTCCAGTAATAGCGATTCCTTTTTTCAGCATCACTACTTTCCCCACAGCATCTGTGAGTTCTATAATATAAGGACCGGGTTTTATGGATTTAAATTCAACTAGCGTAGTTGCGTCGGCCGGGTTTGGAAATACCCTTGCAGATACCCATGAATCATCTGAGGTTTCAGCAATGTTGCCAGTGATGCCTTTTGCAAAAGATGGTGGAGTTGTAAATATTTGGGTGTTGCAATATGCACTCATAACTAATGGGCTTGATTGGCAAATGGTTGCCACTCTCCAGTTATAATTCGAATTGGCTACTAAGCCTGTCAATTGGAGTGAAGTATCAGTAGGGGGAACAGTGACCGTAGTATATGCTGCTGATCCTCTTCTGTATTGAACACTGTATCCAACAGCACATCGTACGGCTCTCCACCTTATGGTTGCTGAATTTGTGGTTATACTATCGGCAATTACTGGTATAGGTTTCAAACATGAACTGTATGATACAGTCTTAGCATTAGATGTTTTACTGCATCCCTGAACATTAAATACGGTAACGCTGTAACTGCTTGCTGTACTTGTAGTAATAATGCGCGAAGTAGCTCCTGTACTCCATAGATAAGATGAAGACAAAGTGGCTCTCAGGTTAACTGAAGTACCCGGACACAAGTTGGTACATGGGGATGGTGTAGGCGAAATGGTTGCTGTAGAAGGAACGGGATGTATGGTTACGGTAACACTTGCATTTCCTGAACAGCCATTAGAGTCTGTATAGCTTACTGAGTATGTCCCGGTTGTGCTTGCAACTATTGATCTTGTGGTTGCAGTTGTACTCCAAAGGTAATTACTGAAACCTGAAGCGGCAGTCAATGTAACAGATCCTCCGCATCTGGTGAGCGGACCAGAACTGTCAATGCCTTGCGAGTAGGTGGGGCAGGGAGTAGTAATCGTGCCAGTCAGCGCAGGCGTTTGAAGATAATCGGTAGCACTGCCACCACCGTTATATTCATATACTGATAATGTATATGTATTATTAGGTAATAAGTTTGTGACATTCACGCTATTGCCTGTACCATTTGCAACTGCAAAACTAGCTGCCCCGGTTGACTGTCCGGATTTAAACACAGCACTTGCTGAATAGGTTTTTCCGTCTGTTGGAGCAGTTGGTGAGGCGGCTTGTTTTAATACTGCAATCCTTTTTTCTCCGCTTCCACTGGTCCAGGTTGCCGTTACGCTTTGGGGCAGTAAAGAAGAAAAAGAGAGGTTAGTTGCCCGTGCCTGAGGTTGCAGTGTGTACACAGCAAAATACGAGGGTGTATATGAGCTGCCAACATTATCCCATGATCCACCCGCAAACAATTTGTTGTTTCCAATATTAACAGTCTTTGCATTGTTATCAGGCATTGGATTGAAAGATGTTGGATTGGATGAGGAAGTATCCACAGCTGCCAACCTACCTCTTGCTAATCCTTGAATCGAATCCTGATAATCAGCAGCGATATATAATTCTTTGCCAAACAATGAAAGGCTAGTTGTATAACCTCCATTATTTGTGAATGCTATGGTTCTTGGATTAAAAGGACGTAGTGTATTGTTTATAGTATTGTAGGCAGCTATTCCATACCTTGTTTGCCCTCCTATAGTGCTCATGTTATTGCCCCCTACGTATAAGACTGATGTAGTAGGATCAAATAATAATGTATTAATGTGTCCATCAGGATTCGGATTAAATCCGATAAGGTTACCATTGTTATTATTCACTCTGGCAAGATAATTTCGGGTAACGCCTTTTACAGTGGTAAACTCACCGCCCAAATATACATCCCCTCCCATGGCTACGGGTAAAGGTTGTATAGTCCTTACGACTGCGTCTGGACCAGGATTCCAAGTTTTTACTGTACCGTTTCCAGTTGTGGATATAGCTGCAGCATTATTTCTGGCTACTCCTTTAATATTTGCAAAATTACCCCCGATAAATAATGTACTATCTTGTATTGCCAATGAATAGACATAATTATCTGCATCTGCATTCCATGATTTTGCAAGGCCAGTGTTGGTGCTGATTGCCGCTACATATTGACGGTTCTGCCCACCAATATTTGAAAATGGCCCTCCTACAAACAATAGACTGTCTTTAATTGCCAATGCCCAAACCGGGCTATTAGAATTGGGGTTCCATTCAGTGGGCATTCCTGTAGTGATGTCTAATGCAGCTACATAGTTTCTATTCACCACATTCCAAAAGTGGGTATTATTGGCAATAATCACATTTCCAGACAAATCTGTAAACATATTTCCCTGTTGAAAGGCTCCTGAATAACTGTCTGGTGCATAAACATTATTGCTGAGTTGAAAAGTTGTTGTGCTGTAATCTGCTAAATAGTTTCGGGGAGTAATCGCTGAAGTTATGACCTCGATAAATCCTGAGAACGGTCCAGAAACCATTAATTTTCCACTAGCAATAGTAATGTCATAAACATAGCTATTGGGAAACATAGTAAAGTTATGCGTGATGTTGCCACTAATAGTACTGATAGACATGATATTATTTATATAATTTGCACCATCCAAATAGTAAAAACTTCCTCCAAGGAATAAATCATTACTATTTTTATAAATCTTATTTATAGTCCCTGTAATATTTTCTTTTGAAGACCATGAATTTAAGGATGACGTTTGTACATTAACAGAAGCGATACTACTCCTGCTACCGGCATTAATACTAGAAAAATCGCCTCCGGCAATGACAATACTGCCGGCAAAACCAATTGAATTGACAACACCTCCAAATGATGGAGCCCAGCTTTCCAGTGTGTCGGATAGGAGGTTAATACTGGCAATATAGGCCCTGGGCTTACTGTTGATTTCTGTAAAATAACCACCTAAATACAGCTGACTGCCATTGGTGTTTATTGAAGTAATTAAATTATTGGCATTTGCAATTAAGGAGGTAGGAATTGCGGTAGCTGAGTCAAGTGCAGCAAAATAATTTCTATTGAACGTGGTTTTAATTGTAGAAAAATAACCTCCTGCAAACACCTTGTTGCCACTTATGTACACAGAATAAACGGAGTTGTTTGGATTCGGGTTCCAAGAGTTAATAAGGTTACCGGTATTTACATCAACCTTTGCAAGATAGTTTCTTGATGATCCCTTTATGGTGGTAAAATCACCTGCTAAATAAATAAAAGTTCCAGAGGTATTTACTGCAATTTTCCTTACATAACTATCAGGATTGGGAGCCCAGGAAGTAAGTGTGTTGCTTGTTGTTACTGCCGCAACATAGTTTCTGGCAACTCCTTTTACCGTGGTAAAACTTCCAGCCATGTAAATTTTGTTTGAACTGCATTTTACATCATAGAGATAAGAATCCGGATTCGGATTCCATGATTGCAAGACACCGGTTGATAGATTAACAGCGGCTGCATAATTTCTTGAGGAGTCATTTACAAGTGAAAAAGTGCCACCAAGGTATAAATTAGTTCCGTCTTTGTCCAGACACCATACCGAAGCGTTCACATTTACATCAAATGCCGGGTCAATGC
>JANMZN010000154.1:0-12713 GCA_031383285.1 Segetibacter sp. | reverse complement strand
TGCCATTGGGTGTAGCCAACACGACGTGGACAAATGCTATGACAGGAACAAATAGGTCATTGGGTACACAAATTTCATTGCAGCCGTATGAGTATGTTGTTTTGAAGCAGTAGGAATTTGATAATGTGCTCATTTGCTCATGTTTTGGTTTTCTTTTTTCTTGATAAAAAAGAAACAAAAAATCAAGACTGCATAAAAAAAGCTAAAAATTTGTATGCCTGTCTAAAATGAAACAAGTCACAACATGAGAATTTGTCCGTACTAAGTGCGACTTACCGGCATTGAATAAAACCTAACTTTAGTAACTCTTGTTTCATTTCTTAACGTCAGTCATCCAAATTTTCTTAACGCTTTTTTGATGAGGTCCTAAAGGGTAGGAAATAATGGGCTAATTTGATAATGTGCTAATGTGTCCAATTGTTGGCTGTTGGTGATCTTCACCAACAGCGGCGAATAAAAAATGGATATTTATTTGGTTATTTATTTTTTGTAATCAGATTAAGTATTTCACTACCATTCTTTCTTTGGTTGGCAAATACATAGCGGCCACCACTGTTGAGGAGTTGGTTTTTATAATTCAATATCTTCAACCTTCAAATTGTTCTTTGAAAATTATTGTTGAGATTACTATCCGTTTGGGTTAGGAATAAGTTCTTTTAGCAGTCGGGCAGCAGATGTATTGCAAAGCAACAATCAGTTTAATGCAGCTAGCAAATTGATTGAGGATTTGGGGATTAATTTGTATGAAACAGACAACAGAAACTACGATCCACTGTTGGGCAGTTTTAGGCAGATAGACAAACTAGCTGCAAAGTTTTATAGTTGGTCGCCTTATTAGTTTGGGTATAATAATTCGGTTTGTAATAATGAACCGACGGGGTTGGAGACGATAACGTTTGAACAGAAACAAGACATGTGGAATTCAGGCTATGGTAGTCATTGGGATGGTGAAAATGGATTTAATTAATTTGATACAAGAGAGGAAATGATGGGAGATGCAGCCTATGGATTAGGTAAACTAAAAATGCCACTTTTTGTAGCGGCATTTTTAGTTTTATAGATTTGAAAACTATAGGGTTTCCTTTAACCATTTATAAAATTCTCTTTGCCAAACCATTGCATTTTGCGCTTTCATAACCCAATGGTTTTCATCCGGCAAATACAATAATTTGCTTTTAATGCCTCTCAATTGTGCTGCCTGGAATGCTTGCAAACCTTGTTCTATCGGAACTCGATAATCCTTTCCTCCCTGAATAATGAGGATCGGTGTATTCCATTTGTCAACCATATCGCTAGGGCTAAACTTGTTAAATGATTTCTGGGCTGTCTTGTTTTCTTTTTCCCAATAATATCCACCATTCTCCCAATTGCTAAACCATAATTCTTCAGTAGTTCCACTCATACTACGCATGTCAAATACGCCATCGTGCGCTATAAAACTCTTAAAGCGATTGTTGTGAATTCCTGCAAGGTAGAAAACAGAATAGCCGCCATAGCTTGCACCTACACAACCTAGTCTTTTTTTATCAACGTAAGTAGATTTGGAAGCGTCATCAATGGCTGATAAATAATCATTCATTACTTGCCCACCCCAATCTTTGCTAATGGCTTCATTCCATTCCTGACCATGACCGTACATACCTCTTCTGTTGGGAGCAACTACAATATATCCATTGGCAGCCATCAACTGAAAATTCCAACGGAAAGAATAAAACTGAGTCAAAGGAGATTGTGGACCACCTTGACAATACAACAATGTTGGATATTTCTTGGTTGAATCAAAATTGGGGGGAAGAATCATCCATACCAACATTTTTTTACCATCGGTAGTGGTTACATGCCTACGGACAGTTTTGCTCAAAGTAATTTTGTTGTAAATCGCATCATTGATATGCGACAATTGCTGCAAAGAACCTGAAGTAAGATCTACAGTGTACAATTCCGCAGCATGGTTCATATCTGTCCTGGTAACAACCATTGTATTGCCTACCTGACCTACAATACCGGAGATATCAAAATCGCCAAAGGTGATTTGTTTTACTTGTGGAACTTTCTTGTTCATGCCCGGAAAATCAACTACAAACAATTGCAATGTTCCATCTACAGGGGCATAGAAATAAATATTTTGTCCATCGTTACTCCATTTAAAACCTTCTACAGTACCATCCCAATTGTCGGTTAGGTTTAAGGTATAGTTTTCAATTTTTACAACTATATCCTGCTTGTCTGCTTCATACCCATCCCGCTTCATACTTAACCAAGCTAATTTACCTTTACTTGAAAATGCAGGGTTCACATCGTAACCTTCCATACCAGCAGATAGATTGGTCGTAATGCCTGTACTTGTATTGTAAAGGAATATGTCTGTATTGGTACTAAGTGCATATGCAGTTCCGGATTTTGCTTTGGTTACATAAACGATGTTGCCATCGGGGGTCCAGATGAAATCTTCATCGCCACCAAATGGTTTTTGAGGACAATCGTACATTAGTCCACCCATAATATCCTTTTTTTCTTCAGGCTTGCCAACAGGATGTACAAATACATGGCTAAAGGCACCATCTTCCCATTCATCCCAATGACGATAGCTTAGCTCATCATATATTTGTGCGGTTGATTTGGTTAGTTCAGGATAGAAATCTTTTCCTGCAACCTTTTTCATCTGTACATCGTCTGCCTTGATTTTGAATTTTCCATCAGGAGAAATTCGATCATTTTTTACATATGCTGCTCCATCTGTTATCTCCTTAGCAACATAGTCTTTGAGGGAAACCAAATACGTTTTTTTACGGCTTTTGTTCTCTTCTATATCAGGAGTGCTTACTGTATAAACAACGCCAGATTCATCCTTGGTAATGCCAGTTACATTTATTCTGCCTAATGTCCAAAGCAACTTAGGAGTCATTTTTTCCTGAGCACTTGAGATCAATGCAATAAAAGTAAATGCAAGCAACAATGTCTTGTTTTTCATTATTTGATAATTTTTTTTATATGCCGGAAAGTTACAGAGAAAAACTATCCATCAAAAAGATTATCAATTTATGTATTGGATTTTGAGCAATTGAATAGTAGTCGACCAACTTTCAATCAATATTAATACAATGAGTTTGTGAACATTTTTGAAGCAAGATCAGAGTCGTGATCATAAATATCATTTCTAAAGTTTAAAATTCCCCCTTCATTTACCCAGGCTGTAAAGTAGGTTATTTGAATTTGTATTGGAAATTTTACCTGTACGTATTGTTCTACTCCTTTGTTCATGGCATCACCAATTTTTTCAGGTGTCCATTCTGCTTGTTTTCGCAATACGTAGGATGCAAGTTTCATTGGGTCCGATAGACGGATACATCCATGGCTGTACGCTCTGTTGTCAGCATTAAAGAGTGCCTTCGCAGGTGTATCATGAAGATAAATGTCGAAGTTATTCGGGAATAGAAATTTTACTTTGCCCAATGAATTTTTTTCGCCGGGTAGCTGCCTTATTACTGGTAAGCCATCTTCATTTCCGGTTATTTCCATATTATTTTGTTCCAGATAGCCGGGGTCTTTTTGCATAGAAGGCAATATTTCGTTCTTAACGATGTTGGGTGTAAGATTCCAATAAGGGCTAAACACCACCTGATTAAGCATACTTGTAAAAAGCGTTGTATTGTGTCCCTCTTTGCCAACTACAACCGGCATCTCAAATACTAAATTCCGGCCTTCATTTACTTGCAACACAAAGGCCGGGATGTTTACTACAATCAGGTTCGAATCACCTTCACCTAAACGCCAACGCATTCTGTCCATATTTATCAACAGTTGTTGTATTCGTTTTACAACTGGTTTATTCATATCTTCTATAAGTTCCAAGGAGATTTTTCCATCCGCAGTTAGTCCATGGCTGGTTTGATAAAGCTTTATTGCAGTTTCCAAAGAAGCATCAAAAATTGTTGAAGTATCTAAGCGTGGTAATTCGCCAGTGACGTACAATCTGGATTTGATAGCTTTAATAAATGGCTTTGATTCTCCCTTGGTAATTTTTACATTTTTCTGATCTATTGATTGCCAACCTCCCTTTTGGGCAATCTTCAAATAAATTTGTAAATGATTTTGCAGTTGTTTGAAAGCAGGGATCTTATCAGTAAAATATTTATTGCTTTTATGCTTTTTTGTAACAATAGAATCTGCCAAATAAAGTGTTTCTACTTTTTTTGTAGGAACGAAATGTTCCATCTCTTTCCTTTTTATTTGTTGGTTCGGGTAATTCTTTAGAATATACTGAATAAAGTGGTGGGTAAGAGTGATTTCCGTAAGTATAATAGAACGGTCTGCGAGACTTATGGTAAGAGGTTCATCTGAAGTCAGGTAATTCATTTTCTTAGATAAATCTTTGTTGTAGAATGAGCTATCGTTTTTAACGTTACTATTATATTGTTCCAAATACCAAAAACTACGACCATGTTCCGAAAGCCCTTTATTTGAAAACCAGGCAAATTGATAATTGCGGGCATTATAAAAAGATATTATTCTCCTGCCATAGTCTTCACTCAAATTATTATCTGATATGTATTTTTCTACAGTTAGACTGTCTAGGAAACTATCAGAAAAGGCTTGATTTTTATCAATACTGTAATCTCTTGCAGTCGTTTCATTTTCAAATTCTTCCTTTCTGTGACAACTAAATAAAAGAATAGTAAGAAATCCGAATAAAAATAATTTTCTCATGCTTATACCATGCAAAGGTTATACCATTAAATTAATGTTGACATATTTGGTTGTTCAAATCCCTCTTCTATGATTGATCCAAACTTTCCCCATTTAGGTTAACAATGATGCTTAATTAGTAAAAAATGACAGATTCATTGGTCTCAAGAAAACAATTTTTGAACATGCGAAATGCATCCTCAGCGAGACAATCTATAGTTGTCTCTTTATTTTTATATAGATGAAATAGAATAGTCGAAACAATGAATTAAAATCGACCTGATTGTCCAACTGAAAATGCGAAAGTTTATTTCTTTTAAAATAGCAATTATTGTAATGTTATGGTGTTATTAAAGCATGCTAAATATGTATTTACATCTAGAATTGAATTATCTCAATAATGGAAAGCTCAAGACTCAATATTAGTATTCCTGACATGGTTATAACTGAGCGTGATTTATATTATACAACAGTTTCTTTGCTTCTGCCATGAAAATATCATTACTTCACACTTTTATGAAAATAGTTTACTTGAATGGAAGATAAGGATTTTAAAAAAATCGAAACAATCGGTACAACATTGCCTTTTAAAGCCATTATATTCGATATGGATGGTACTTTGTTGGAAAGTACAGAAGCCGATTATCTTGCCTGGCAAAGAATATTTGAACGTTACAATCAGCATTTAGATTATGAAAAGTATGTAACCATGCTTGGCATTAGAAGCATGAATGTTATAACAGATTTTCTTGGATTTAAAAGAGCAGAAGATGTGAGGAGAATACTCATAGAAAAGTTTGACTGCTTTGTAGAAGTAGTGAACGAAAAACCGGTAGTCTCAGTTCCCTTTGCCGGTGAATTTCTTAAAGCAGTTGCAAATTCTAATCTGAAAGTAGCACTTGCCACTAGTTCACGAAAAGAAAAGATGAATCTTTTACTTACTAATCTATCATTCATTCATTATTTTGATGCAATTGTTACAGGAGAGGAAGTACACAAAGGCAAACCGGAACCAGATATTTTTCTATTAGCTGCGGAAAGACTAGGTATTGACCCTATAGATTGCGTAGTGGTCGAAGACGGCCCAATTGGAGTAACTGCTGCAAAGAAAGCAGGAATGAAATGCATAGCTATCACCGCCACTACACCTGCTGACCGATTGCATGAAGCTGATCTTGTTATAGAAAGTTATGAAGGGGTGGAATTGTCAGAATTATTAAGCAGATTATAAATTAATAACCAACTACCTTAAATGTTAGAGAGAAATTGAATTGCTGAAACTTTTCTATTATGCACCAACTTGCTCTTCTATTTCGCTCATGTTGATAGCTGAATGGCTTTCATCATAAACACATGCCCCGCTTTTTATCACTAGTATTTGAGGGCTTTCATGAAAAACAGAAAATGCTTCCGCTACTATATTGCTGATGTTTCTGTGTGATATCAGATCTAGGTAATAAAAGTCAGTATTCTCCGGAGCATCACTTCTTTCAAGCCTATTTTTAGCCATTGAACTTACACTACACTTTGTACTGTGTTTAAAAATTGTCTGCGGCTTGTGTTGACTTTTTTCAATTATTTCATTTATCTGATATTCGTGCTTCAGCTCAATCCAATTCATAAGGGTATAATTAAATAAAATAGAAGTAAATAACTACCTGAAATAGCGCGGATTGGTAGTGGGGCATCCTTTTCTTGATGAAGAACATGAAGTACACAATGCCCCTGCAAGAAAAATAATAAGTATAGCTTTCAATGAAAATTTCATCATTTTATTGTTATTGTTTATTTATGTACAGATTAAAAAAGCCAATAAAAAGTTTCAGATAAGAGAAATATTTATGTACTTCCGACACTTTAATGCTCTTTTCATACTATGTTTATTGCCTATTTTGCAAAGAATATCAAAGATATAAAAATAAATGAAAGTTCACTTCATATCTATTGGTGGCAGTGTGATGCATCAATTGGCAATTGCCCTTCATAGGAAAGGCTATATAGTAACGGGAACTGATGATGAAATATTTGAACCAAGTAGGTCAAATTTAGAAAAAGAAGGGTTGCTGCCGTTGGTAATGGGTTGGCAACCAGATTTGATCTCATCTGACATTGAAGCGGTTATACTGGGAATGCACGCCAAAAGTGACAATCCTGAAATTCAAAAAGCCAAGGCTTTGGGTCTGAGTATTTATTCTTTTCCGGAATATATTTATAAGGAAAGCATTCAAAAAAAGCGGGTGGCAGTAGGAGGTAGTCATGGAAAAACAACCACCACCAGCATGATTATGCACGTGTTAAAATCAGCACAAAAACCTTTTGACTACTTAGTAGGCGCACGATTAGATGGTTTTGATCAATCTGTCAACATTACCGATGCGCCGGTTATCATTTGTGAAGCAGATGAATATCCGGCAAGTGCCATTGAACGTAAACCAAAGTTTCATTTTTTATTTCCTCACATAGCAATTATTACTGGCATTGCCTGGGATCATATCAATGTATTTCCAACTTTTGAAAACTATCTTGATCAATTCAAAATTTTTGTTCACAAAATTGATTCGGGTGGCACCTTGATTTATAATGAATCAGACAGTGTATTAGTTCAATTGATTGCCGAAAATTTGAGGTCTGATATTATTTATCAGCCGTATAATGTGCCGGCGCACAGCATAAATAATGGCAAAACAACTATAGAAATAGAAGCTTTTATTGGTGAGTTAAAGGTTTTTGGCGAACACAATTTATTAAATCTACATGCAGCTTGGCATGCCTGCAAATTATTAGATATTGATGCAGCAACTTTTATGAAGGCAATAACTACTTTTGCAGGAGCCAGTAAAAGACTAGAGATTATTAAAGAAGTGGAAGGTGCAGTTGTTTATCGTGATTTTGCGCATGCACCTAGCAAAGTAAAAGCAACAATTGAAGCTGTACACCAGCAATTTATTGGAAGGAGGCTAATAGCTGTGTTGGAGTTACATACTTTTAGTAGCCTCAATGAAAATTTTATGAGTGAATATGACGGAGCATTGGATAAAGCAGATGCTTCGGTTGTTTTTTATTCAAAACATGCCCTGGAACTAAAAAGAATGCCTGATTTAGATAAAGAAGTGGTGCTGAAAAGTTTTAATAAGCGCGGACTTCGGGTGGTTAATGACAAGGAAGATTTAGAAGATTGGCTAAAAAATCAGGACTGTAAAAATGCCAATTTAGTATTGATGAGCAGTGGTAACTTTGACGGGTTGGACATTTCAAAATTGACCAATGAAATTTTATAAAAATGAGTAAAGATCAAATACAAATGGAATTTTCAAGTGATACACCAACAGAAACCAACCCTATGAAACTAAAACTAACTAGGCCCATCGCATTTATTGACTTGGAAACAACCGGAACAAATCTGGCTACTGACAGAATAGTTGAAATAGCTATTGTAAGAGTGGGAACAGATGGTAGCAGAACGATAAAAAGGAAGTTGATCAATCCAAAAATGCTAATCCCAAAAGGTGCTAGTGATGTGCATGGCATATCAGATGAAATGGTAAAGGACGCACCGACTTTTAAAGATGTTGCAAATGAGATAAAGCAGTTCCTAGAAAATTGTGATCTCGGAGGGTACAATAGCAACCGATTTGACATTCCATTATTGGTAGAAGAATTTTTACGAACTGGCCTTGAATTTACCGTTGATGGTAGAAAATTGGTAGATGTTCAACGTGTATTTCATATGATGGAACAACGGACATTGGGAGCAGCCTATAAATTTTATTGCGGAAAGGTGCTTGAAGGTGCACATGGCGCAGAAGTAGATGCTGCTGCTACGTACGAGATTTTGGAAGCCCAACTAGAACGCTATCCGCAGTTAGGATTGACAATAGAAGATATTTGCAAATTTTGCGGTGAAGAGGATATTGTAGATTTTGCCCGACGATTAATAAGGTTGGATGGTAAGGAAGTATTCAATTTTGGCAAACACAAAGGAAGGGCAGTAGAAGATGTACTGCGTAGTGAACCTCAGTATTATGATTGGATGATGAAAGGAGATTTTCCTTTACACACAAAACAAAAGTTGGGAGAGATAATGCAAAGAACGATCCTTAAAAAAGTTTAATTTTTTTTTATCTTATTTTAATATGCCTGTAAAAACTATTTAATGTACTTTACAGCCTATCTCTAACTGCTTTGGAAAAAATAATCATCATACCAACGTACAATGAAAAAGAAAATGTAGGCAAAATTTTGCACGCTATATTTTCTTTGAATCAATCTTACCATGTATTGATTATTGATGATGGATCTCCTGATGGTACTGGAGCTATCGTAAAGGAATTGCAAGTAAAATATCCCAATCAATTATTCTTAGAAGAACGAAGTGGAAAACTTGGGCTAGGTACAGCTTACATCCATGGATTTAAGTGGAGTATAGAAAGAGGGTACCAGTTTATATTTGAAATGGACGCAGACTTTTCACATCGGCCTATTGATTTGGAAAGCCTTTATCATGCCTGCAAACATGATGGCGCAGATGTAGCAGTAGGAAGCAGGTATGTATTGGGTGGAAAAATTGAGAACTGGCCATGGGACAGGCGATTTTACTCCAAAGGTGGTGCAATCTATACAAAGATGATTACGTGGATGCCGGTAAATGATCCGACTGCCGGTTTTGTTTGTTACAAAAAAGAAGTGCTACAAACAATCAACTTTGACCAAATAAAGTTTGTTGGATATGCATTTCAAATAGAAATGAAATTCGCATCCTGGAAACTTGGATTTAAAATACATGAAGTGCCGATTACTTTTTCTGATCGCATCAATGGAACTTCTAAAATGAGTAAAGGCATTTTGAAGGAAGGGGTCATTGGGGTTTTAAAAATTCAATGGCAAAGCTTGTTTAAAAATTACCGCAGAAAGGTGAAGAATAATTCAGAAATGGCGTCTGCCTAATATTTTTTACCATTGGGGGCAATGCCTTTCTATATCTTTACCGCTTAATGAAGCAGGCACTTATAAAACTACATATTGCTGTATTTCTGTGGGGATTTACAGGTGTATTGGGGCGTTCCATTTCATTAAATGAAGGTTTACTTGTTTGGTATCGGCTACTCATTACTATCGTTTCTCTCTACATCATGGGTAGGGTAAGTGGCCAATTGCAGACAGTTTCTAAAAAGCAACGGGGACAATTATTTGGAATTGGTGCCATCATAGCATTACACTGGTGTTTTTTTTATGGAAGCATTAAATATTCCAATGTGTCTATTGCTTTAACATGTCTTTCATCTGCAGGACTTTTCACTTCCATTTTAGAACCATTAATGACGAAAAGTAAAATAAAATTAGTAGAAGTGTTATTAGGTTCCATCGGTATCACAGGCATTTACCTAATATTTCACTTCGATCCAAGGTATAAAACAGGTATCATTCTTGGCATTATTTGTACCATACTTAGTTGTTTGTTTGCTATTCTAAACAAGAAACAGGTTTCTTATACTGCTCCCAAAGTAATGATGATGTATGAACTGGCAGGAGGTTTGGTATTTCTAACTTTAATCATGCCGTTTTATTTGTGGGTGTTCCCGACCGAACATTTAGTTCCGGGTAAGATGGACTGGATATGGCTATTATTGTTAAGTTGGGTTTGTACCATCCTGGCTATGGATTTATCCTTACAAGCATTGAGAAAGATTTCAGCCTTTACACAAAACCTTACGCTAAATCTGGAACCGGTTTATGGAGTAGTACTTGCCTTTGTAGTTTATAAGGAAAACAAAGACCTTAGCGATTGGTTTTACATTGGCTTCAGTTTAATACTGATTGCAGTATTATTACAAATGCTGAGGATCATCAAACAACGCAAAGCCGTTATTGCTTCCTAACTACCTCAGGCGCTAATATATTTTACAAAACTCCTGATTGCAATTGGTAGCAACGTTTCTTCTATTGGGTAGACTAATTCAGTTTCAATATGGTACACTGCAGGGTTTGGGAGTTCTTTCCTATTTCTTATTAAATCACTTTTTATATTCTCAGCTGAGTTACTAATCGAACGTTGCCAATTATGAAGATAGTCTGTACGAATACCGCGGTACTTCTCATCGTGTTTTTCAAAAAATGTTAGTCTGTATTGATATACTCTTGTCGTATTAAATGTGCCATCTTTTAATAGCAGGTAGCCCTCGTTTATATCGAGTGGTACCAACCCAACAGGTTCAATATTCATTTTAGTTTCTACGAATTCATAAATTTCAGCACCAGTTTTAATCGTATTCTTTATCTCATCAACTGAGTAACCGATTATGTCTTCCAACTCCCGCATTACTTCATCATCTTCTATCATTTTTTCGTAGGCAAGTTGCAGTTTGTTAATGTTTACATCGGTAAGTTGTTTTGGAAAATGTTCTTGTAAGAATTTTTTATTCTTTCGGAAAGAAAGAATATTGTTATAATGAAAAATAACGTCTGCTAGCTGTGGATACAACATGTTTTGATTAAAACATTTATTTACCTCAGTAAGATAGGCTAGAAGGGTGTACTTCTTCAATTCAAAATCTATGTACCCTTCTGTAAACCATGATTCGGATAATGATTTCATCGTAAATGGTTTTTGTTATTAAATATACTACATAGAGCGTTACACTACTATATACGCTCAAAACCATGTAAGTATTTTAGTGATATCAATAATAGTTTTGTCAAGCCCGGCATTTTATTGGTAACCAACAATTATGCTAGAAATTGAAAGTTCCTCATTAGCATGAAATATTGGTGAAAAATGCTAGTAAGTGCAAAAAGTAGAAAAGTAAAATAATAAAAGCCCTTTTAATCCATTGCACTTGGATGTTGACCGTTAGTGGATTTTTGCTGGTTAAATTTAAATAGAATATTGGTCTGTAGGAAGTCTTTGTGTACACCTCCTCCTGATAATGAGAAATCATATTGCCTTACCCAACCAAATTGAATGGTCATTATTTTATTAGGTTGGTAACCCATCCCTGCAAAAAAGCGATTTCGTTCAAAATGAGGAGCAATATCAGAAAGGAATATTTCATCAAAAATGGTGGCAAAAATGGTACCCTTTTCAATGTTTGACTTGTTGATAGGTATGATTGGGTTAATTCTGTATCGAAAACGGTTTCTAAACTCATCACCACGCCATCTCTGCTCTGTCCGGTACCGGTGTTCCAGTTTTATTCTGTCTATATTGTTTACCAGAGTCATTTGTTCCCACATCCTCAATTCATGGGTAATCACAGGGGTTTTAAAATTGCCTCCATTGGAATATGTGGCGAACTGTCCAATGCCAAATAGTAATCCCATCGTTTTATTGGGTCTGTAGCTAAATCCGCCTTTCATTTCATGGTAAGAAAAATCGGCATAAACCTTTTGAGACCTTGTTTGAATTTCACCCCATAAGGCCCATTTCCTAGTCAGGAAATATTCTGCATTTATCACATTCCATGTACCCAGAAAATTGGATTGTCCAAATCCTGCAACAGAAAATAAAAAAGCCATAACGATACATGTTATGACTCTTAATTTATGCGAAAAATACTTCATTGAATAAATGCAGGAAATGGGTTATTACTGCGCTACCATTCTCTGTTGATGTCCCAATTTTCAAATTCTCTGGCTACATCAGTTAAGAAACTTGCTCCAATGCTACCGTCAACCACTCGGTGATCGTAACTTAATGATAGATACATCATGTGGCGAATTCCTATTGCATCACCTTCTGCTGTCTCAATAACTACAGGCCGTTTTTTAATGGCACCTACAGCCATAATAGCTACTTGCGGCTGATTGATGATTGGAGTGCCCATCAGGCTTCCGAAAGTACCCACATTTGTTAATGTAAAAGTGCCACCGTTTGTATCATCAGGCTTTAGCTTATTGCTACGAGCATTTTCGGCCATATTGCTAACAGCCTTGCTAAGTCCCACCAAATTTAAATGGTCTGCATTTCTAATTACAGGCACAATTAAATTGCCACTTGGTAAAGCGGTTGCCATTCCAATATTGATGTCTTT
>JANMZN010000096.1:0-37856 GCA_031383285.1 Segetibacter sp. | reverse complement strand
ACCAACCACTACTCAGATATGAATATAAACGGACTATTGATTAATTTAGCTAATGCTATTGAGCGATTACTATCCTGACTTCTTTTCCGCCGTGGTTGGTGTTCTTCACCAACCACTACTCAGATATGAATATAAACGGACTATTGATTAATTTAGCTATTGCTATTGAGCGATTACTATCCTGACTTCTTTACTGCTACCATTCTCGAATGGAAGAAATTGCTACAACCAGATAAATTGAAAGACGTCATTATAAATTCACTACGATTTCTTGTGCGTGAAGAAAGAATAAGGGTATATGCATTCGTTGTTATGGACAATCACATTCATATCATTTGGCAGGCGATGGCAGATCACCTACCAAATGATATTCAGTTGTCTTTTATGAAATATACAGCCCAAATGATAATTAAGGAATTGCGGAATAACCATCCGCAGGTATTGGAAAAGTTCGTAGTGAAGGCAAGTGATAGAACGCACCAGATATGGGAGCGAAGACCTTTGCGTATATCTTTGTGGAATCAGCAGGTATTTAAACAAAAGCTCGACTATATCCACAAAAACCCGGTAGAAGCAGGTATCTGTGAATATCCGTTCGACTATAAGTATTCTTCAGCTTCTTTTTATTTTGGAAAAGAAAATAACTGGGATTTTTTATCTCATTATCAAGGATGAGTAGTAGAAGTGGTTGGTAAAGACACCAACCACGGCGAAAAGACAAACTACGTAATGCTGTACATATCCTATATTTCATATCTTTTCTTAGGTGTTCTTCCCCTTCAATATTTTACCATTAAGCAGTCTGTTGGTAAAGAACAGCAACGTAAATTGTATCATTCAAAAAAGGTAAGCCCGTCAACCCCAAAATAAAAAGAGCCTCCAAAAAATTGGAGGCTCTTTTCGGGATGATAAATAGCAATTATTGTTTCACACCAGTTATGGTAGTTCTTCTTTCGCCCTGCAATATTTCAAACATATACAAGCCGTTTGAATAATTGGCACCAATATTTAGCATTTGGTAAGGCAAACTTTTTACGGTTTGTATTCTTTTTCCGTCTCTCTTATACACGTTTATTTCCACCACATCTTTCTTATCAGATTGTACTTGTAGTAAGAACGATGTTTTAGTAGGGTTTGGAGATAGTTTTGCTTTTAATACAGCATCTATTACTTCATTGTCAAAAGGATTTTTATTAGCTACTATTGCATCATTTCTACTACTACAAGATCCTTCACCTATTACATTTACATTGAACGAACAAGTACCCACAATCCCAGAAGCGTCTTTTACTGTATAGGTTACCACAGTAGTTCCTTTGTTATAGGTTCTGTAAGGCAACAAATTGATGCCAGTGCCTGCAGACTGACTTGTAGTTGCACCTGTCAATTTCCAAGTGAGTGTAGGTATTTCGCAATTGTCGCTATAAGTAGGTATTCCGGCAACCTTAAAACCTTTTTGACAAGTGGCTGCTCTAGTAGTCACAGTAGTATCGCCAGGGCAGGTAATGAGTGGAACAATAGTATCTTTTATAATCACATTAAACGAAGATGTACGGAAGTTAGCAGCATCATCGGTGATTGTATAGGTAACTACAGTAGTTCCTCTGTTAAATGTTTTAGTACCTATTTGTCCTGTTCCGTTATCAATAGTAGCACCTGTCATTGCCCAAGAAAGGGTAGGCGTACCGCAATTGTCAGTATAGGTAGCATCCGGTATTGTCGCATCGCTTGTACAACCAGATAAGATGTTGGCTTTGATAGTAGCTGTATTTCTAAATGTGAACAACGGCAGCACATTGTCAACCACCGTTAAGTTGTAAGAGCAACTTTGTGTATTTCCTCTAGCATCAACTGCAGTAAGCGTAATAGTAGTTACGCCTTTGTTATAGGTTCTTACAGGCAATTGATTGATACCGAATGATGCAGACTTAGCAACAGTAGCCCCAGTAAGTTCCCATTTAAGGGCTGTAACGCCGCAATTGTCGGCATAAGATGTATTATCAAATGCAACTGCTCTTGTACACGAAGTAGTTAAGGTAGGGATGGTACTATCTCCAGTGCAAGTAATAGTGGGGCGGGTAGTATCGCTAAATACTATGATGGAGTCTTCTAAAGGACTGCCGCAATCACCCGTTACCCTTGCGTAATAGGTACCCGGACCAACATTTAGTAGAGTATTTCCATTGCCAAGATTACTACCTGTGCCTCCTGGGCCGCTAAACCAATTTACTACTGCATTGGTTCCGCTTACGCCGTTGGCTGTTAGGTCTGTATTATTACCAAGGCAAAGAGAATTGTTTGCAGCCGAAACGGAAGTAATGCTGATACTTGTATTGATGGTTAAATGAAGTGTGATGGTACTATCGCAACCGCTAGCATTTGTTGTATGAAAATCATAATTTCCACTAGTATAGTATGTTGAATTATTCCAAACAAGGCTATCACAGGCTACGGCCGTTGTATCTGCAGTAGAAGGTGTACCCACATTTACAATAGCAATGCCCGACATAGTAGAACTGCAACCTGCCGTACTTGTAGCTTCTACTGAGTAAATGCCTTTATCAGTTTGATCGCCAAAAGAAAGTGCAGATCCAGTACCTGCTACCGGAGTGCCTACCATTGTTGATTCATTCATCAATCGATAATTCACCCCTGTTTCAGAACCGTCTAACCCAATTGCTACACCAGTAGAACCACAATATAATCCT
Source organism: Segetibacter sp. (assembly GCA_031383285.1). Lineage (GTDB taxonomy): Bacteria > Bacteroidota > Bacteroidia > Chitinophagales > Chitinophagaceae > Segetibacter. The sequence continues at coordinate 35,148 of JANMZN010000096.1, read as the reverse complement.
CCACCTGTTATATTAAATGCTGTAGGTTCGTTATCACAACTTTGTTGGAAAGTCCAGCCAAAGTTTGCAGATACCGGCGGGCCGCCTACACCAAAACTTTGAATAGAGCCATTTGGATTGTTGGTAGCAAATCCAGCATTTGATGATACAAAATATTGGTCGGCACTAGTGCCTACATTTGGCGGATCATATACTGCTTGTCCAAGATTGTTTAGGTTGTCTACAGTAGCAGTAGCTCCTAAAGGAGCATCAAAAAATATTCCTACCCAAGCGGCGGTGTTAGGAAATGTAAAACCACTGCCTAATGAAGCCGATAGCGTAGTGGCACTAAATGCTGCAAATGGAACAGCAGCAAAACTATAAGCAGCTACCAAAGTTCCCGGCCCTCCACCAACGCCATCATTTTTCCAGAATCTAATTCTTGGCCTTGCGGTAAATGATGAAGCATCTGAATTGGTTACAGAAAATAATACCAGATTGATTTTGAAAGGTGGTGTACCTGCAAAGTTTATATCATCGGCTAAAATTCGGGTACCCTGTGTACTAGAATTAGCACCACCATTTGATACAAGACCTCCGGCATCATTGGTTAAGTTAGCATAAATGGCTTGTACCCCTTTGGCAAGTGGCACAAATGATTGTTTTTTCCTGGCCGGGTCTTTTAGGCCATTTATTTTTACTACTGCAATTTTACCCGTTTGTACTTCTGTTTGTGCAACTGCCTTTTGAAAAATGGCACTTGTCAACATACATAAGACAAGATAGTAGAGATTTCGTTTCATAGTTTTTAATTTTTTTCAATTTCTGTTTGGATTAATTCAAAGTTTCTGTTCGATAACCTTCCAAAACGCTATTTTTTTCTGTTTTAGTATTTTGGATGAACAGCTCATGAAAATATAATGGGGGGCTTATTTTTCTAATTATTTGATAAGTAAGTGAAGTTTTAAAACAACATTTGGATTTGGGGAATAATTTTTCGTTCTTTTTTCCTCATAAAAGCGATTTATTCATTCATTAGTTAAGGAATTTTTAAAAAAAAGTTTTGGCTGTTTCATTAATTTAATATTATTGAAAACAATCCTTTTGCAGGTAATAGTAATTTTATGAGTAAAAAATAATTATACACCCTAGAATATCCTGTAAGGTGTTCTCCCAACATTCTATTTGAATTTCTATCTACGCCTGCCGGCTTAGGCGAGTGGTTTGCTGATAAAGTAGATGAAAGCAAAGAACATGTTTTTACATTTAGCTGGAATAATACTTCTGAAAAAGCTCAATTAATGGAGATGAAAGAAAACGTATCGGTTCGTTTTCATTTCCGCAGGTGTTCTTCACCTGCAAACCTAGATGAACAAAGGGCTGTTGGTGATGAACACACAACAGCGGCAGGGTAATCTATTCGACTTAGTGGGGTCTTCATAGCATAGCCATATGTGTGCAAGTAAAAAACCCTGCTATTTTCTAAGCATGTTTTCCCCTGCTTGTTTAATTGTCCCGCAGAATATTTAAATCTAAGAAAGCTGCGGGACTGTGTCCGGCAAAAATGATTAAATTTACCAATCACAGACCTGGAACACATAAGGCATTTAAGTTCGCTTTGCTAAACTTAAACGAGGATTCGAGTTATCTTAACCCTACCGGGTATGATATAACGTACTAATGTTCAACAAAATGCCCCCGAACAACCAGGGGCATATTTCATTTTCCTATCGATGCGACCCACCTATTTTAGTTTGTGAAAACTCTTCAGGATGTAGAGTGCAGCCTTATAGTTTCTATCATTTTCTGCATCAGTTTTATCCCAAAACAATAGCTGAACTGTAAAATTGACGCTGCTTTCAGGATCTAAATAACCGCCAACGACAACATGCACCAGCTTGCCGTTTTGAACGGCAGTACAATACGCCTCATACCCTGTGAAGCCATGAAGGTCTTCTATTTCAGCTTCTTCAATCACTGTCTTATCTGTACCTGGAGTCCTATTTAATGCTTTCCGGCAAATTTTCATAGGCTCGGTGATGGTAGCATCTTCCCACGGTTTAATGCTCATAGTAAATATAGCGCCCTTGGCAGTAAATGCTTTATCGTCATTTTGTTTAAGATCAAAATTAGATGGTGCTTTAAACCCAAGTCCATACGTTTCCCATTCCATGTCTGTCCATTGTGCCCTGGCCGTTGTAGTCACTACACAAAGAGTGACGAAGAGAAGATAAATACCTAACTTTTTCATAAAGGTGTTTTTGGATTTAAAAAATTAAAGAACCAAATATAGCGTGTTTATTTTGATGCTTTATTTTTTTGTCCTCGTGGGATCTTCATAGCCTAGCCCTACGTGTGCAAATAGGAGACCCCGCTATGTTCTAAGAATGTTTTCTTATTCATAAGCACTGTGCGTTGGCAAATGATCCTGCCCTACCCTTTTCCGTTTATCTTTTACATATCGTAGGTTGCCTTAGCAAAGCTGCCAAGCACTGAGAAGGAGAACTTGTGAAGACAAAAGTTCTTGTTATGCGATAGCATTACTATCCGATATGTATATTTGTGGCACTCGGCGGTTTTTTCACAGACTGTCGTTGCCTGCAATAGTATGACCATGATTAATAAACAGCTATCAAATTGACAGTAAAATGAAATTCACCTGCAGAGACATATCAATCGGTGATGAGGATTTAGGCTGCACGATTTCCTTCTCGGAAAATGTAGACAACGATGAGTTTGAAAATGAGCGGACTATTGACGAAATAATGGATTCTATAGGACAATATATTACACTTCAAAGGACTTATCCTGAAGATGAATTTGAGAAGGATTATTATTCCTTTGAATCAAGTGACTTCGAAAAATCTGGCGAACTAGTTGACTTTAAAATTGATTTATATAGAACGCAATTTGTTATGACTTTTAACAAAGAACTATATGAAATTCAAATTAATGTGGACGATCAAAAGTTTGAAAATCTAAAAGTAGTCCTTACAAAAATAGCTAATGGAAAAGGGCAACTTAATTTTCGCAACTAATTTCATTTACCTTGATCCTTAACTTAATATCCGCCTTTGCAAGTGTTCTTCACCTGCAAACCCAGATGAACAAAGGGTTGTTGGTGATGAACATACAAGAGCGGCAGGGTAAAGTTCCACAATGATTTGCCGTACAAGTGAGTGACACAACGATAATACATCAGGGGACGAATGCTGCTAACCAAAAAGTAAAAAGTTATTTTGTAGCAAGTGCAATTGATCCTACCTCGTCGATATTGCCGGTTTGAGGTACGGTGACATTTGATCCAAATCTCTTTCTTAGCGCCATGGTGGGCACCTCTATATAGTTGTAGCTAATGTAAGACAATACCACGGTTACAGTGGTTGCTGTTACAAGCCATGGCAGGTCGGTCCGGTTGTACGAGAAGTAATAGCTGGCTACGCAAAGCCCTAACCAGTGAAAAAGGTACAGTGAATAGCTTAGCTTCCCAATAGTTACAAGCCAGGGAGAGCAAAGGAATAGATTTATTTTCTTAAAAGCCAAATGATGCAGAACCGGGGGGATCAACATACAGAAAGCAAGCCCCTGTAGTGTATATCTCCAGCTTTCTCTGAATGCTACACTCCTTATTGCAATGCTCAGGATGATCATGCCTATTCCCAACCCGATAACGTAAGGATTGCCCAAGTTTTTTATAATCTTATCACCGGCTGAGGAAGCTAGTAATACGCTCATCAGACAGCCAAACAACATAGCGTCGAACCGGCTGTCGGTCAGGTAATGAATACGTTGCTGCAGATGATAATCAACAAGTCCACCGTGTGCACCGATCAGTGAGATTCGCCACAATAGAGCAGCTGCTATCAAGGCTATTAATATACCGATGAAGAGCCTGGTTCTTTTGTACAACAGTATAAACAGGCATGGAAATACAATGTAAAAATGCTCCTCGATAGCTAATGACCACACTATGTGGAATACGTTGAACTCTTTAGGAGGATAAGAATAGTCTGTAACATAAGGAAGGTAATTGCGATAATAAAACAAAGTCGAAAATATCTCATCGGCCCTAAAATAATTGAACCCTAAGGTCAGGATGTAAATACTACCGATGATTGTAAAAAAGATTAACGCAGGATATAGTCTTAAAAATCTCCTGATGTAAAAGGATTTCAAACATATTGCCCCTTTTTGACTCTTTTCAATGATCAGCAATCTGGTGATTAGCAAGCCGCTTACAAAGAAGAAGAGATTGACGCCAAACCCCCCTGGTACAAGTTTGCCCAAACCATAATGACTTAAGATTACAAGAATAATTGCTATTCCTCTAAAGCCATCAAGAGCGGGTACGTGGTCTTTTGATATTTTAAGCATGGTAAATATGATTGGTATCGAAAGTTATAGATGAGTGATTGTAAAACCCTGTACTTTACCATACATCCGGTTCAACAAAAGCGCCTAATGATCCGGCTTTCTTCATTGTTATCTAACGGTTTTTGAAAAAGTTTTATTGTTATGCCTGACAATACAAATTTTCATTTGCCAACAGATTTATTTGGAATAACACCAGGGAAATATGAAACAAAAAGAAGCGATGGAAACCAAAAAACAGCGACCCGTAGTTTGTCAAACAAAATAAGAGAAGCCATTGGCGCCAACACGAACTGTTTGGCAAAAGTGAGGCTGACGGAAGTTATCTTCGGCATTTGTAATTCTGTTGTGCTTTGGTTCGGGGGTGGACATTTACTATTTAGCTTTTTGTTGTTAACTTCAATGTCATATTTTCAATCGGCTTCAGTTGCCGAGCGGACACAGCAACAATTCCAGCCCTGCCACAAGCCGTGAACGTTGTACTTCAACCTATTTGGACAAACTCTACTTATTTTGACACAACCCGACATTTTGCCGACGCTGCCAATTGCTATTTTTAGAACATTGCAAGGCGCAAAAAAGCCGGACACAAAGCCACCCGACTAAAGAGCGCTAACAATTTATTCGACTCTGTTGCTTTAACCGTAAAGCTTCTATATCAAATGCTTTTCAGCAAGTTCTTCAAAACTCAAAGTGGCATCTTTAAAATAAATATTGCTATGAAACTTTTCGAGATAAGCTAATACTCGTATTAACTCCTTTTTTTCAGTATCTGACAAATTACCAGTTTTTAATTTTAAATCTGGTACCGTTTGTTGAAAAAAGTTTTCTCTGGTCTTTTTTCCTTTTGCAGTCAGCTTTACCCGCTTTATCCTTTTATCTTCTATATCTGTTAATTCATCAATAAGTCCTGCATTTATTAACCTTTTCATCATTTGTGTGCCTGTATTTAGCTCTGTTATAGTATCTGCATATACCTCTGTTTTGGATGGATTACCAAGTCTGTTAATAGAGATCAGGAAAAAATATTCATCCATCGATGTAAGTCCGTTAGCTTTCAAAGTATTCTTTGCGTACCAGCGGAACAACTTACTTAACCTATGGGTAAGCCAAACTATCATTCTATTATCGTCGCCTGTTTTTGTGGAACTAATAGGGTGAGTGTTCAAGCGTCTATTTAACCAAATGCTGAAGTCTGCAATGTCATCAGAGCCTGCTTCTTCACTGTATTCCTGGTAAAGCCCCATTAGCTCAATCATTTTTTTGCCGTCCATAGAGTTAAAGTTAGGAAAGTTTTTACCATTTTTGTAAAGTAATTGTAATTAATTTACTTTTGAATTAAACTATCTGTATTTAATTGCGTCAATACTTAAAATAATCATCATGATAACTAAACTACTCTGCCTTTTTTCACTATGCTTTTTCAATTCGGCTATTCTTTGGTCTCAAAATAACTTAGCCATGCTCTACAGCAGCGCAGGGATGGAATATGGTAAAGCAAATGCAGTCGATGCTGATAATAATTACATCAATACTACGCTGTTTCAAAACACAATTAATGTAAATCCCAATGGTACTACCAACCTTACTTGTGCAGGTGCGCGGATAGATATAGGTATTACAAAGTATAATAGCCAGGGGCAGTTGTTATGGGGTAAGAGGTTTGGTGGTGTAGCCTGCACTGAAGTACCGCATGGCGTTGATTGCGATGCAGCTAAGAATATTTATGTAACCGGTTTTTTTGGAAGCACTACGCTTACCGGACCGTTGACGGGGGATTTTAATTCGAATGGAGGTGGTACACTTACTACAAAAGGCAGTGAAGATGCATTTTTAGCTAAGTATGATGAAAATGGAAATTATATCTGGGCTTTGGGTTTGGGTAATTCTGCAAGTGAGACAAGGGAAAGAGGTTGGGATTTAGTAGTTGATACAGCAGGAAACTCCTACCTGGCAGGTGGTTTCATGGGCACAATAGATTTCAATCCACTTGGCACACCTAATATTGTTACGCTGCCTGGTACAACAACAGGGCTCTTTATTGCCAAGTACAATACTAATAGAATTTTGCAATGGGTAATACCTATTAATGGTCAGCTCAATGATATTTTCACTGAAGGATATGCTACCATTGATTTTGATGCAAATGGTAATTTATTTGTAGCCGGTAATTTTAGAGGCAATAACGTAAATATTAATCCTAATGGTACAGCATCGCTTTTGAACAGTGCAGGCAATTGCGATATTTTTATTGCCATGTACAGTACCTCAACCGGTGTCATGAATTGGGTAAAACAAATTGGAACAGTAGCCCAGGAATTGGTATCACCAGGCGCATTGAGATGCGATAACAATGGCAATCCTTATTTTACAGGGCGTGTAGGCGGAACAAATTCTGTAGACTTCGATCCTTCAGCTGCAACGGTTAATGTCACTGGTTCTGCCTTATATCTTGCCTCTTATGATGTAAATGGAAACCTTCGTTTTGCAAAAAGAATGAATAGTGGAACAGGTGATGGTGGACACAGGGTTAACTTTGATAATGCAAATAATGTTTACATAGCTGGGTGGATGAGTGGTACAGCAATGTTTGGCACGATTTCAAAAACTGCAAATTCTTCAACCGCTGATGTATTTCTTGCCAAATACAGCAATGATCTTTCCACCTGTGAATGGGCTTTAAACTTTGGTGGAGCCGGAAGTTCGTCCAATAATATCTGTGCAAGATTGATTGTTGATCAGCAAAATAATCCCATCATAACCGGTCAGTTGTATGGGACAAATGCTGATGTTGACCCATCCGGTGATGTTTTGCATTTAAGCAGCATTGGAAACAATGATTGCTTTGTTGTGAAATATACTTCGGCTGGGTTGTTATGGACATCTTCAACATTACCTGTCAATTTAATTTCTTTCAATGGCAGTAATAATGGAAGTGAAAATATTATTGAATGGAGACCTGCATCTGAGCAAAATAGTAAGCTATTTGAACTGGAACGTTCAGCAGATGGTTACGATTTTGAAAACATAGCAACACTAAATGCAGCGGGTAATTCAAATAGTAATGTAGCTTATAGTTATGCTGACAAAAACCCATTTTCAAACATTACTTATTACAGACTTAAACAGATAGATATAAATGGAGAATGGAAATACTCCGGCATAATATCGGTTAGAAAAAAGAGGTTGCAGGAAGTTATTAGCTTATACCCCAATCCTGCAAGCACGTTCATAAGTGTATCATTAGATGGACTTCCTTCGGGGAAATATGATGTAGTAATCCATGATGCGGAAGGACGGGTTATGATAAAGACTGTCACCTCGCTCTCCAACGTATTAATTCCAATCAACACCCTGAAACCAGGAGTTTATCTCATCTCTGTGACCATAGATGGTAAAAGGTCATTGACACCTTTTATCAAGCAATAACAATAGATACTCAATCAACTAACAATATGAAGCAAATCATTTTCACTATCCTCTTGGCAGGTGTAGTGGCGACACAACCAAATGCACAATTTTTAATCTCCGCCGGAGCTGCAGGTCAGGAATATAGCAAAGACATTGACGTGGACAATCAGGGAAATATTGTTTCTGCCGGATACTTCTACAATACTGTTGACTTTGACCCTAATTCAGGAACTGCAAACAGAAGTTCTGTTGGCTTTGCTGATAACTACGTTGCTAAATATTCGACAACCGGAAATTTGTTATGGGCAATAAGTTTTGGTAGTCCGGGAGTTGACATTCCTCACAGCGTTGTAACAGATAAGAACAACAATATTATTCTTACAGGATACTTTTCAAACACTTGTGATTTTGACCCGGGTAGTTCCTCTACTAACCGCACAAGCAATGGTGGGCGTGATGCCTATATCGCAAAATATGGCCCCAATGGAAATTTCCAATGGGTTGTAACGTATGGCTCTGACAGCTTAGACGATGCATTTAATTTAGATGTTGACTCCATGGGTAATATATATTGGACCGGCGTAATCGAGGGCACTGTTACCCTGGGTGCTACAACTTACACAACGCAAATTGAAGATGTTATTTTCGGTAAGATAAATTCTGCTGGAGTCATACAATGGACAAAATCAATTGGAGGCAGTGGGATAGATGAAGGCTCTGGAATCATAATGGATAACAGTGGCAATTTAATCCACACCGGATACTTTCAAACAACTGTAGATTTTGACCCTAATGCCGGAACAAGTAGCTTGACAAGCTCAAGAAGTTTCGACACTTATTTTGGTAAATACGATACAAATGGCAACTTGATTTGGGTCAGGAAAATCGGTGGACCAGGTGTGGATATTGGAGCGCTGGGGGGAATTACAATTAATAATCTAAATCAAATTTATATCGCCGGAAATGCAGGAGCAAACTGCGATTATAATCCTGATGCAGGAACAGTGACTCACACCATGAATGGAGTTACAGATTGGTTTGTGGCAAAATATGATAACAACGGTAACCACGTTTTATCTTTTACCATTGGTGGTGCAGGACAAGACCAGGCTCACAGGATATCAACAGACAATCAGCAAAATATTTATGTAACAGGCTGGTTCAGGACATCTGCTAATTTTAATCCCAATGGAACACCCCTCGTGTTGACTGAAAAATGCTCAGGCGGCGGTCATGATGGATACATTGCTAAATATAATTCAACGGGAAATTGCCTCTGGGCAAAACAGTTTGGTGGTGTGGTTTCCGGTGCTACAGAATTAACGCTGGGAACAAGTGTAAAACTTTTAAATCAGCAACAGATAGTTTTTTCAGGGAGATTTCATGGAACCGACGCTTTTGCTGGCTTCGCTTCTACACCTTTAACGTGAAGCGCTGGATTGAGTGATATTTTCATTTGTACGTTGGATAGTGGGGGAAATTTTAGCACTGTACTACCTGTTGAGATATTTAATTTTATTGGTAAATCGACACAGAAAGGAAATTTATTGCAATGGTCCACCTCAGAACAAAATAATATACGGTTCGAATTGGAACGTTCTGCTAATGGATTGGATTTTGAAAAGTTAGCATCAATAAGCGGAGCAGGCAATTCTAACGCTGTTAGGACTTATACTTACACCGATAAAACCTTTACAGGCAATATATCTTATTACAGGCTAAAGCAAGTTGATGTCAATGAAATGTGGAAGTATTCAAGCATTATATCCATCAAAAACGATAAACCAAATATGTGTATATCGTTGTTCCCAAATCCCACCAATACATTAGTAAATGTTTCATTGCCTGCATCTGTTGAAGAAAAATATTTTATAAAGGTTTATGATGTTGTCGGGAGGTTGCTGATAAATTCACCCAGGACATCTTCAAATGAAGCAATTCATATAAATAGATTAGCTCTCGGTAAATATGTTCTTGCTGTTGAAATTAGTGGACAAAGGTTCGTTGAAAGTTTCATAAAGAATTAAACAGATTGTTTCCTTCCGTAAATGCTACTCTGAAAATATTTTCCAGATCTTGTAATAAATCGTTTCGTTGTGCCCCTGATATATAAAATGCACAATTATGAAACAGGAACTTACAGCAAAAAACGAAGCCCAATCAGCCAAAATTAACCGGGCAGCATTTGTACTGCACATGGTGTTGGTGGTGTTTCAATTGGTAGCTGGCAATTATGAATGGGCAGTTGTCAACATGGGTATCGCCCTTGTCTTCGACCCATTTTCTTCTGCCAAATGGCCCCCGCTAATAGAAGTGTTCCAAAGGATCACTTCGATTTTCCATGAAACCTAGGTCTCCCGAAAAAAAGTCGGGACAAGTTGTGACCGGTAGAATGTAAACAGGTTCTAATTTTATTTTGCCCTTCATAGTTGTGCAATAATAAATTTCCGCTTTTGCAAGGGTTCTTCACCTGCAAAATAGCATAACAAAATGCTGTTGGTGAAAAGCACCCAACAGCTTCAGCAAAGTAGTACAGCTTTGAAAAATTTATAAAAGCCCAATTGCCTGCGCTGTACTCCGCAACAGGCCATAGTGAATGGAATTGCGGAATTGACCGTTGTAGTAAAAATCTTCTTTAAAAAAAGCTTCCTGCTCAAAGCCTGTGGACAGCAACAGACTGCCCGAGGCTGTATTTTCGGCATCTGTAATGGCTTCTATGCTGTGCAGGTTCATGTGCTCAAATCCATATTTTAGAACACGGGCCATGGCTTCACGCATATAGCCTTGCCTGTGCCAGGCTTTAGAAAGCGAATAACCTATCTCTGCCCTGAAATGTTCAGTCTTCAGGTTTACATAACCAATGATGCCAATAACTTTGCCGGACCCTTTTTCGGCAATCGCCCAGTTTATTTTTTCTCCCTTATCTATAAAGTTATTCATCTGTTCTATGAGTGCTGCTGCATCGGCATGAGTGACTGCCAATGGCCGTGGAATGTACTGCATGACCCCGGGGTCGGAGCGCATGACAAACACATCTGCAGTATCGGTGTTGCACAACTGCCGCAGCAAAAGGCGCTCTGTCTCCAGCACAGGAAAGGGGGAAAATGTCATGGGTCGAAGGTAAGAATTATTGAAATCGTGGCAATGGGGCGAAACCATGTGTTGTCCCACGGATGAAGTATACAACAGCTCTGCATGTTTTTGCGCCTTTGCAGGTTTTCTTCACCTGCAAACCTAGATGAACAAAGGGCTGTTGGTGATGAACACACAACAGCGGCAGGGTAATCTATTCGTTCAAGTGTGGTCTACATAGCACAGCCCTATGTGTTCAAGTAGGAGACCCTGCTGTATTCTAAGAAAGTTTTCCTTTTCATAAGCACTGTGCATTGGCAGATGAACCTGCCCTACCCTTTTGCGTTTATCTTTTACATTTTGCAGGTTCCCTTAGCACAGCTGCCAAGCACTGAGAAGGAGAAACTGCGTGGACAAAAACTACAGGTTATTCAAGAACACTTAAACCTAAAATGATTGTAGAGCTGTGTATATCAAGAACTATTAAAGCTACCTTTGCCAGATAAGAAAAAAATACACATTTAAGTTCGCTTCGTTAAATTTTAACTGGCAAAAAGAAACTGCATTTATTTTTCCTTCGAGGTGTCCTATGGAACACCTCGAGGTCGGTAGCAAAGCAGGTAATTTCAATGTTTACTGCTAATAAAAAATTAGCTGCTGTTTATGTCTCTTTATCCTTAGTAGTTCTAATAAGGCTAATGCCTGCGGTAAAAAAGATAGCACCAATAATACCTGTTGCAATAATACTTTTTATGTTTTTGACGCCATTGCCACCGTTCATAAAAATGATAGCCGCATAGATAAGCGCCGCTACTCCTAAAATCGATAAAATAATTCCTAACACACGTTTTTCTATACTACTTTTTTTACAAGATAGCCTTATAAAACAACAAGGTGATGTTAATAAAATTATGTTTTAGTATAGGCTGCAATTGTTGCCTCTATTGATATTCACCTTTTACAAGTATAACGGCATTAGCTACCTTGGTGAAAAAAGTATTTACATATTATTTGCTAACGGAGACCTTCTTATCACTTGATCATCGTGTAAGACAAAGTCGCTTTTCAACATTCTTTCTATGGGCAATTAATTCCCCTCTTTCACATTCCTTTTTAATAATTCCCACTTTTAGCTCACTAAAAATAAAGGCACTCATTTTGATTGCATGTAACTGGATGTGGTAAATCATTACAACAATTTGAATAAACTTTCTTTAAAAGAAAAAGAAGAGAAAAAAATTTGGTAGAAAATCTGAAGTCTTTGTAAAGAAGAAAATCTACACACTTTAATCAGCAGTATTAAAATAAATAATTTCAATGAATAATACAGAACATACTTCTATCGCCGAACCTGTAAATGAGGATATCTCTTCAGGGGAAAATTTATCTTTTTGGTTTGAAGCAATGGACCAACCTCTTTCTTATGAAGTATTAAACAGCCATATTGATACAGACATTTTAGTTATTGGCGGAGGCATAGCTGGCCTTACCACTGCCTTTTGTCTTGCCAAAGAAGGACGTAAAGTAGTGTTGGTGGAAGATGGATTTATTGGCAGTGGCGAGTCAGGAAGAACAACGGCTCAACTTACCTGTGCACTTGATGATAGATATTTTGAACTGGAAAAAATATATGACGAAGCTACTGCACAATTAGCAGCTAACAGCCATATGAAGGCTATTGAATGGATAGCGAACACCGTTAAACAGCATTCAATAGATTGCCGTTTTAAAAGAGTAGATGGATATTTGTTTTTGCACTCTTCAGACACAAAAGAAACATTAGAGAAAGAATATGCGGCTACCAAAAGAGCAGGGCTTGCTACCGAAATGTTAAGCGGTGTTCCAGGTATTATTGGAGAAGACGGTAAGTGGTGCATTAAATTCTCAGATCAGGCACAGTTTCATATCTTATTGTATTTAAAAGGGTTGGCAGATGCTTTTATACAATTGGGTGGAACAATTTACACTCAAACCAAAGCAGAAAATATTACCAAACATGGCGCATCTGCAAATGGATTTACAATAACTGCCCAACACATTGTAGTAGCTACCAACACTCCAGTAAATGATTGGGTTACCATGCACACCAAGCAATGGCCTTACCGCACTTATGTTATAGCTGCTAAAATTCCTAAAGGTAAATTGCCTTATGCCATGTGGTGGGATACCGGCAATCATGAATCCAAATGGGTTTCTCAACCTTATCACTATGTTCGTTTGGCAGAATTTGATGAAAAACATGATTTACTTATATCAGGCGGCGAAGACCACCGTACAGGCCAGGCAGATGATGAAGGTATTAAAGAAGAAGATCGTTATACACGATTGATTGAATGGACAAAAAAACGTTTCCCTTTTATTGAAGATATTGTATATAAATGGTCAGGGCAGGTGATGGAACCAATTGATTCTATGGCATACATTGGCAAAAACCCCGGCGATGATAACATTTATATTGTTACTGGTGATTCGGGTAATGGCATGACACACGGCACCCTGGGAGGAATAATTATTACAGACATTATCATGGAGAGAGATAATCCCTGGATTAAAATATATAGCCCATCCCGCATTACATCAAAAACTACCGGTGATTATTTAAAGGAGGTTGGAAATATGGTTGTGCAATATGGTGATTGGTTTACAGGAGCAGATATTAAAACCCCCGAAGATTTAAAACCAGGCGAAGGGGGAATCATGTCATCCGGATTTAGAAAAATTGCCGTGTACTGCGATGAAGAAAACAACCTGCATACATGTACAGCGGTATGTCCTCACTTGGGCGCTGTTCTGCAATGGAATGCAGAAGAGAAAACTTTTGATTGCCCAATGCACGGTTCCAGGTTTACAACAGAAGGCAAAGTGATTAATGGTCCGGCTACATCCGATTTGAAAAAAGTTAATATTGAAGAATAAAAAATGTTGAACAAATAAACTTGCAACTGATCCAAATAACACAACTGAACAATTTTAAAACAAAAATAGAAATGGATAAGAAATTTAATGATGCTACCAAACAACGTCCGCAAGGGGAACGTATTATGGATGCAACTCTGGTTACAATTGACCTTAGCACTTTTACTAAACAGATTAGAGAGGAGAAACCATGGAAAGAAAGTGACCGCAACGCCATAACAGTTTTTAAAACTGATGGTATGCGTATTGTGCTGATAGCATTGCATAAAGATGCTGAAATGACAAAGCATACAGCAGAAGGGATTATTAGCGTACAGGTGTTGGAAGGGCAAATGCTATTTACAACTGAAGAGCAATCTATTGAGTTGGCCAGCGGACAAATGCTGGCACTGCATAAAAACGTTCCGCACAGCGTGCTTGCTAAGGAAGAAACTATTTTTTTGTTGACGCTTACTACAACATTGGCAGGAAAAAATTCCGGGTAATAAATCTGAAATTAATTATTAAAGAGGCATCAAATTATCAGCGTTTAGACAAGTTCATTCTTTGTTTTTTCAATCTACAATCACTTTGCAGCCACTCATACAAACATTTCCGCCTTTTCCGCCTTTTCGGCAGGTGTTCTTCATCTGCAATCCTAGATGAACAAAGGGCTTTTGGTGATGAACACACAACAGCGGTAGGGTAATCTATTTGTCTTAGTGGGGGTCTTCATAGCATAGCCCTATATGTGTAAGTAGTAGACCCTGCTATGTTCTAAGCATGTTTTCCTTTTCATAAGCACTGTGCATTGGCAGGTGAACCTGCCCTACCCTTTTGCGTTTATCTTTTACATATTGCAAGTTCCCTAAGCACAGCTGCCAAGCACTGAGTAGGAGAAACTGTGAGGACAAAAACTGTTGAACACCCGTTGCTTGGCGAATAGGTTTTTCAATTCCCCCACTATCGGCAAAATTTGTTCGTCGTTTTAGTAAAACCAACTTTACTCAACTCCAGTTTATGGATAAACGCTTCTAACCATCGTACTGCATGTCGGGTGCTATCTGCTCGTCTAATGAAGAAAAGTAAGTTTGAAAATAGCTTATTCCTTGTATGTACTACATAAGTGTATAAAGCAAATCTCAGACTTCGCTTTTTTACAAAAATACCAATGTCTATATTTGTTTCACGACGGTGGTTTTTCACAGACTGTCGTTGTACGACATGCATTAATAGCAACCTCATGCTGATCAGAATTTAGAATTTATTGCTTCAAATATCAATATTTATATTTCACTTGGATGGCATGATTTTTTAACGTTTAAATAAATTATTGACTTAAATTAAAATTATGAAAGCTTCAACGAAATTAAAACTTGCATGGTCTACATTGGCGCTATTCGCTTTTAACATTGCCTTGTGGGCCCAAGAAAAAAAAGTAGATGTTGATGTAAAAATTGGCAAAGAAGGTGGAAGTGTGTGGTACACTAATCCTGTTGTTTGGGTAATCGGTGGAGCTATATTCATTTTGCTCCTTGTTGCGTTGCTTCGTGGAAAGAAATGATATATCGCTATTTAGGTTTCCAAAGTTGCCTAATGTTGCTTACCCAAGTTCAACATGAAGTAATTGTGGTTGATGATGGAATTACGCGCCGAGTTCTATGCGCAACGCTTAAAATTTTAAGCATTGTAAACCTTTGAGATCGTGGAACTTTTTTTAGAGGTTTTCTATTACCACTAAAAGCACGATCGTGCAACAGGGGTTTTCGTCCAATTGGGGTCTTCATAGCTTAGCCTTATGTGTGCAAGTATGAGATCCTGCTATGTTCTACCAGTTTTCCTTTTAATAAGCACTGAGCGATGGCAAATGAACCTGCCTTTTCCGTTTGCGGTTATCTTTTACATTTCGCAGGTTCCCTTTCGTCCTAGTGGGTTCTTCATAGCGTAGCCTTATGTGTGCAAGTATGAGACCCTGCTATGTTCTAAGAAAGTTTTACTTTTCATAGGCACTGTGCGTTGAAGATGAACCTGCATTTTCCCTTTGCATTTATCATATACATTTTGCAGATTCCCTAAACACCGCTACAAAGCACTGAGTATGAGAACCTGCAAGGACAAAAAAGATAGCGCATCATTTGCTAGATGGCAAGTTTTTCAAATCCCCGACCATCAGCATTAATTGTTCTAAATTTTTATAAAACCAACTTTAATCAACTCCTGTTTATTGATAAACGCATCTATCCATCATGTTACATGTCGGTTGCTATCTGCTCGTCCAAAGAAAAAAAGTATGTTAGAAAACGGCTTGTGCCTTGTATGTATTTCATAGGAATATGAAACAATGTTCTTGTTCAGTTGAGACTTTCCAAAGCCATGTGTATATTTTCCGTACGTGTTGGTTTTTCCACATAATGTCATTGTTCGCAACCCTAAAATGAAATTCCGCTCACCATTAAGTGACAGGACATTAAATGTAAAGTCTCTAACAGCCCACCGCACATCCTGTAGCCGCACAAGCCCAACACATATAACCCAAGCTACGGGAAGAGCTGCAATTGCCAACACACAGGAGACATACCTAAATTCTACGAATAAGCACGAAGACATCACCAACCTACTTTCCTTAAAAGTATAGCCTGACAATACTTTAAATTTGGACAGACCAAAAAAAATTTAAAAGAAATGGTTATGTTATTAAAGGATGGCTTTTATCCATTTGTCTGCTTTACAGGCAGGACAGGATTTAGTAATTTCATCTTTTTTAAAATGTTGAGCATAGCCACAATTTAAACAGGTGTAAATTGTTTCATTTTTTATATTTTCATCTGACCTAATAATGTCTTCGTTACTTATTTCATTTTCAGGTAAAACACTTAAACCCGGTTTTATTTTTTTTGGCGGTTGAAACATTACTGAAATCTGTCCTGTTGTTTCAAAATAAGCTTTATTTATCTGACCCAAATGCTCTACATCTTTTACCCTAAGCAGCCTGAATAAGTCTTCTTTTGAAAGATTATCTTTTACCATCTTTTCAAGTTGCATCATTCCATTATCTATTACCAGGTTTGGTTCACCTTCCATTACCATTTCCATTTTTTTATTTGTATTTATTATTTTTTCTAACCCAATCTGAAGCACCGTAATTACCGTGATGGAAACAATGCCATAAGTTACCGGCACATCAGCATTCATCATTGGGTCGCCAACAGCCGAACCAAAGCCAATGATAATAGCAAGTTCCAATGTAGAGAGCTGACCCATTCCCCTTTTTCCTAAAACTCTTAATAAAAAAATTGTGTAAGCATACATTATAACAGTACGTAAAATTATCTCGACTAAAAATAATAAGGGAGCATCTCCAACAAATATTCTATGTAAATCAAAAGCATGAAAAGTTTCTTTCATTATAACTATTTTAAGGAATACAACTATAAATGTTAACTGATAAGCAAAAAAAAACAGGTTGAGATAGATAAAGATAATCCTCTCAACCAGTTATTAAAGTAGTTATTTTTAAGCCGGGTTATTTCTGGCTTCTTCTATATCCCAAACACGGTGTTTAGCAATAGCAGCAATGAAATCATTTACAAAACTTGCCCTAGATTCATACAATACCGCAGGGTCTTTCTCTATAGTTTTTTTTACATTGGTTAAATCACTAAATGATTCAGTCTGCTTACCAAAACCTATGGTTTTACAATGCTTGTAAGCTTCGTTTACAAATAAAATAGCGGCTGGTTCTGCTTTTAAAATATCTATTGATTTTTTACCAGAAGCAACATAGACTGCATCATAGCATACACTACTGGTGCTTTGTAATGAATGCTTAGGTGTAAATACAGTTTTATCTTCGGCAACAACGGGAGCCATGTTATTTCCAATCAGATGGACTACCGCACCACCTGCTTTTAGTTTTGTAGCGACATTATTTAGGGACGAGGCATTTACCCCATTAGCAATTAAAAAAGCAATTTGTCTTGTTTTAATGCTATCCATAATAGTGTTAGCCATGCTCAATTTATCTGACTTTTTTAAAGTCATTTCAAATTCCTTGCTTTGATAATCATTTGGATTGGCTTCCGCAGGAAAACTTTGGTTGATTGGACTTTGCGGTTTAATTGGTTTTATCCCTAAATTAGCACCTACCTTTTTTGCAAGGTCTTTGTTGATGAACAACAATAAGCCAACCATTCTTTCTCTGATGGCTACTGTTTGCACTTTCGATAATTCAAAAGTTATTGCATTAATAATATGTTTTTGTTCGGGCAAAGTCTGACTATTGAAAAATAATTTAGCCTGCGAATAATGGTCTATAAAACTTTTACTCCGGTTGCGTATCTTCTGTCCATCAACCCTTTGATTATGCGATGTAAAACCCCCATCTTTCATGGCAGTTTGAAAAGGACAACCACCAGCGAGGGTATTAGGTTCGTAACTTACTTTCCCTTTACTAATCATTTGCCGCATCATGCCATCACGCTGATTATTGTGTACCTCATTGATGGAACGGTTAATTGGTAACTCATGAAAATTGGGTGTCCCAAGCCTACTCAATTGTGTATCTGTATAAGAAAATAATCTGCCCTGCAATAACGGGTCGTTGCTAAATTCTATACCAGGCACTAAATGACCAGGATGAAATGCTACCTGCTCTGTTTCTGCAAAAAAATTGTCGGGGTTTTTATTCAAGGTCATTTTACCAATTATTGTTACCGGCACCAATTCTTCGGGAACAAGTTTTGTAGGGTCAAGTAAATCAAATTCAAACTTATGTTCATCTTCTTCCGGTATGACTTGTAACCCTAATTCCCATTCAGGAAATGCACCGCTGTCAATCGCTTCATATAAATCCCTGCGGTGAAAATCTGAATCTTTTCCGGAAATCCTGGTAGCTTCATCCCAGCAAACAGAATGAATACCCAACATTGGTTTCCAATGAAATTTTACAAAATGAAATTTGCCTTCTTTGTTAATTAATTTAAAAGTATGTACGCCAAATCCTTCCATCATCCGCAAGCTTCTTGGGATGGCACGGTCACTCATTACCCACATAATCATGTGAAGCGATTCGGGCATCAGAGAAATAAAATCCCAAAAGGTATCATGTGCAGAAGCCGCTTGTGGCATACCATGGTCAGGCTCTGGTTTTACGGCATGTACAAGGTCAGGAAATTTCATTGCATCCTGAATAAAAAATACAGGGATGTTATTACCCACTAAATCATAATTACCTTCCTTTGTATAAAACTTTACAGAAAACCCCCGAACATCTCTTGCCAAATCTGTAGAGCCAGCACCACCGGCAACGGTAGAGAACCTTACAAAAACCGGCGTTTTGATTTTGGTATCATTTAAAAATCCGGCTTTGGTGTATTTGCTTAAATTTTTATACAATTCAAAATATCCATGTGCAGCAGAACCTCTTGCATGTACAATTCGTTCTGGTATTCTTTCATGGTCAAAGTGAGTTATCTTTTCCCTTAGTATAAAATCTTCTAAAAGTGTTGCACCTCTTTCACTATCCTTTAATGAATTTTGGTTGTCACTAATTTTTAAGCTCTGATTGGTAGTTAAAGCTTCATTATCATTAACGATAATATGCTGGTTAAGCTGGTCTATTTTTGTACTGCTGACAATTGGTGCGTTTATATCCTTTTTCATAGTAATTATTTTTTGACTTAAAAATAAAGGTTGCCTTAAATTAAGGCAACCTTCACATTGATAATCTGTGGTATTATAATGATGTTTGTCGCTCCTAATAATGCTTAGTTCTTAATTGCCGTTGAGTTTAATTCTGTATCAGCAATAGTAGTCAATAGTTCATCACATTTTTTTTCTTCTTCTAATGTTTTTAATAAATTCTTTAAGGCAGCCTTTTGGTCTAAGACTTTTGCAAATGCAGCCAACGTGCCATAAGTAGCAATTTCATAATGCTCTACTTTTTGCGATGCTGCGATAATACCTGCATCTCTTACTGCACCGGGTTCTGTTTCTTCCATAATACCTTCACCTTCTTTTAATAAACCTTCCATAGCATCGCATTTCTTTGCAACTGCTTTTTTTCCGATTGATTCAAAACATTCTTCTAAACGGGCAACATGTTCTACAGTTTGTGCAAGATGGTCTGCAATCGCTTTTTTCAATTTAGGAGAAGTAGCATTTTTTTCCATTTTAGGCAATGCTTTTGTGAGCGCCTTTTCTGCCCAATAAATGTCTTTTAAACTGTCTTCAAAAAGGTCTTCTAACTGCTTGGCAGCATCCTTTTTAGCAGGTATTTTAGTGGCGGTGGCTACCTTTGTTTTAGTTTCCATAATTGTTTTTTTAAATTTTATAATAATTGTTAAACGTTTATTCAAATTCCAATATCATGCCAAGTAAGCAGGATGTTTTTTTTAATACAATTACCACACAAGAAAAGCCCTTCATCCTATTATTAAAAGCGTTACGCAACTTTCTAAATTTCGTACTAATGGTGGTCTTCATAGCATAGACCCATGTGTGCAAGTATGAGACCCTGCTGTGTTCTAAGAATGCTTTCCTTTTCATATACACTGTGCGTTGGAAATTAACCTGCCCTACCCTTTTGTAATTATCTTTTACCTATGGCTGGATCCCTTACCACTGCTGCAAAGCACCGAGCAGGAGAACCTGCGAAGACAAAAAAGGTAGCAAATCATTTGCTTGGCGAAAAATTTTTCAAATCCCCGACCATCGGCACTACTTGTTCGCCGTCTTAGTAAAACCTAATTTAGTCAACCCAGTTTATTGATAAACGCATCTATCCATCGTACTGCACGTCGGGTGCTATCTACTCGTCCAAAGAAGAAAAGTAAATTTGAAAACGGTTGGTGGCATGTATGTATTGAATTGGCAGATGAAAAAAAGTCCCTGGTATGCGATGAAATTACAAGCTGATGTGTATTCTTGTTGCATGCGGTGGTTTTTTCATCAGTTGCTTGGCGGAAAGTTTTTCATATACCCTAACAATACCAAGCTTATTTCGTAATGTACAACCCTATTGGAAACACCCTGCAACTTCAAGGACTTATAAGGATTGAATGAAATTCACTATGTGGAAATAAATTCCCGATTTCTGTCTAATTAAAGGATAATTCCAGCATTGTAAATTCAAAATAAAGGTGGCATATTATTAGTAAAATTATTTTTAGCCGTAGGCGAATTTAAATTTATCAATTCCAATCTCCATTACTTTTATTCATTACTTAATTTAAAGACAATTAATCATGCGATTAAAATTTTACAGCATTTATAAATGTTTAGCTTTATGCAGTATTGCTTTTTCAATACTTTCTTGTAATAGCAATCCTAAATCAAACGATGAAGCACAAAAAGAAACAAGCGACAGTATAAAAAATGAAAACAATGATGTATTACTGAAACCTAAAGAGGCTGCCCCATCGTGGGGTTCAGATATGAAACCTGAAATGCAGGTAGTAATTGAACAACTTGCAAGACTTGGTGGTAAACCTATTGAAACGCTATCCGGTGCTGAAGCAAGAATGCAACCCACACCAACAGATGCAGTAATGGCTGTAATGAAAGAACATAATATGGCTATGCCACCAGCATTATGCGATACGGTTGGCAAAAATATTCCAGTAAGCGGCGGCACAACCCATGTAAGAATTTATACCCCAAAAGATGCTGCCTCAATGTATCCGGTTATTGTATATTATCATGGGGGTGGTTGGGTAATAGCTGATATTAATGTGTACAATGCAAGTGCGCAAGGCTTGTGCGAACAGGCAAAGGCAATTGTTGTTTCTGTAGAATATCCTAAAGGTCCTGAGCATAAATTTCCAGCGGCGCATACTACTTGTTTTGATGCTTATAAATGGGTGCTTAAAAATGCCTCTTCGTGGAAAGGCGATACATCAAAAATTGCAGTTGTTGGTGAAAGCGCCGGTGGCAACCTTGCCGCCAATGTAAGCATGATGGCAAGAGACAAAAAAATAAAAATGCCGGTATATGAAGTGTTGATATATCCTATTGCAAATAACGATACAGCAAGTGAAAGTTATACAAAATATGCAGCAGCAAAACCTTTAAACAAACCGATGATGAACTGGTTTGTAAAGAATGCTTTGAGTTCTCCTGCACAAGCGGGTGACCCTCGTATTAGTTTGGTTAAAGCTAATTTATCGGGCATGCCGCCAACATTAATTATCGGTGCTGAAATTGACCCATTGCAAACAGAAGGAAAATTACTCAGCGATAAATTTAAAGCTGCCAATGTAAGTACTGATTATATAATGTATGATGGTGTAACTCATGAATTTTTTGGAATGGCTGCTGTGGTTCCGGAAGCTAAAGATGCACAGGCTCTTGCTGTTTCAAAATTAAAAGCCGCTTTTAATAAATAAACTTAAGTTTTATTCAACTTAGCTCATCGAAATCCCTTCCTGACAAATTATTTTTCATTTTGTTACTCATGATATCAGTAAATAATTAAGTAATGATGAGATATTCAAAATTTGAAAATGTTTATGACAAATATTGCTCATTGCCATATGGCATATCATTACAAATTTGTTTGTCTTAGAGGGGCCTTCATAGGTACACTAATCCTGTTGTTTGGGTAATCGGTGGAGCTATATTCATTTTGCTGATAGTTGCGTTGCTTCGTGGAAGGAAATGATATATTTCTGTTGAGTTTTCCAATGCTTCCGCCTTTGTAGGCTGTTCGTCAACTGCAAACCCAGATGAACAAATGGCTGTTGGTGATGAACGCACAACAGCGGCAGGGTAATCTATTGGACCTAGTGAGGTCTTCACACCAAAACCCTACGTGTGCAGTTAGCAGGGACTACAAAACGGGTAACTGGTATCAGAAAAATTTCTTCAATTCCATTCTGACAACTATTCAATAATAAATTTATATCCCCTGCCGGGTACGTTCATAAATTTAATGGTGTTGTCGTCGCTTAATTTCTTACGTAATTTAGACACCAATACATCCACATTTCTACTGATGACAACTATGCCATTATCTTCCCATATCTCTTTCATCAGCTTTTCCCTTTCTACCACCTTATTTATATTTTCTGCAAATATGGTTAGTGCTTTTGTTTCTTTTTCCGAAAGTGTAATATGGTTTTGGTCATTTGTAAGCACATTATTTCCTGCGTAAAATTTATAGCTTCCCAGTTGTATGTAATCATTGGTATTTAAAACCGGCGCTTTTTCTTCTTTTTTACGAAACCTATTTTTTATATAAAAACCAACCAAACCCAAAGGAATAATCAATAGCATCCACCAAAAGAAAGTAAACCTGTTTTTTATCAAAAATTCAATTTCAATAACATAACAACCAACCTCCAGCTTACGACCTCTGCAAGGTGTTAAATTGTCTTTTTGGCTCTTTATTTCGAATGCAAGGACCGTTTCATTTTGTTTACAATTCCTCAAATTCACTATATAATCGTTTGCCAGATCGTTTTTTTGAAATGTTCGCTGTACCAAATTGATGAGGGTATCTGAAACAAAACCAAAGTCATTTTGAAAAGATAGCTGGTAAGTATTTTCGTTTAATTGCTTAACCGGCAGCACCCGTGATGAGGAATCTTTGGCAGAAAGCAAAAGCTGGTGCCCAACATCACGTAATACAACTTCTATATGCTTCTCAGGAATTTCAATCTTTTTATGGTTATATGCAACAGCAGCAATCAAAACAAGAATAATCATGATTGAAGATCCAAACAAAACAAATGGCTTCATGCGTGCAAAATAATATAATACACCGTAGTTTTCGGTTGTTTACAAACGTTTTACACTTGTTTTACATCTTTTTACCACTAAAAAGCTTCCCGATAGTTGAGGCCAAATACCTTTACTTTATTATTTCACCAAATCAATTAAAGTCATGAAGATCATCCATAACCTTGCTCTTGGGTGGTACATCACGATTATTAATTAAAACTACAAAAAATATGAAAAAGGTTATTTATGCGCTGATCTTACTGCTGGTTGTGGTAAGCGGAATAGTACTTGCTAATCGCAAATCTAAATATGAAATTGCTAAAACATCAACCCCAAATGCACCCTCTGCTCCTGAAAGGGAAGCCGAATTGAAAAAATGGGAGGCTACTCCTGATGGTATAAAGTTCAAAAAATGGGAAGCATCTCCTGCAGGTAAAAAAGTGCTTGCTGGAGCTGCTAAAATAAGGAAGTCCGTTAGGGATTCTAAAAATATGGAGGCTGTTGTAACGGATCTTTCTCTTCCGCCAGGCTCAAGATTAGGTTTCGGTGTGATGGTCAGGATTAATGGTGACGATTATATTCTTAGTTTTGGGCTGGAAACGTCAAATGAATTTCAGCAATTGCATAGCCTGAAAGTTAATGACAAAATAGTTATTAGAAGTCATTTTGTATCGTATGCGCCAAAGTATTCATATCCAATAATAGCGGGCGACTATGTAGAACGAGATAGTAAAATAATTTATAAACGTGCCCCTCGCAAAGGCGGTTGCTGAGTAAATAAATTAAGAAATACATACACATAAATGCTTTGTTGACCATCACGGATTTTAAAAGAAAAGAGGGAGCTAATTAGATAATGCATGAGAAGCGAGAAAAAAACGAACTGCTAATATCGGTTTGGCAATATGGCGGATGAAGTGCTTCTATGAAACATTTGTGTAAGTTTCAACAGTAGGAATTCTATTGAACCTCTGTGCTAAAAGTCCGCCACATCGCCAAGACGCTATACGCATTTTTGCCAGCGTGGTATCTCTAGCAAGCGCCCCTTTCCTTTCCGTTCTCCCAAAGTGTTCTATAAATTTAGCTGAAGGTTCTTAAAGGTCTACCGAATCGAGACCTTCAATGTCAGATAAATGGAATTCTCTGACTTCCTGCCTTAGCAATAGATTAATAGTAACAAAAACGGTTAAGTAAGGAATGGCTGATTTATAAACAAAAAACCGTCGCAGAATTTCTTCCAAAGCCGTTTAAAAATAAAGGAGTTAGTCTCGGCTTAATTGGCTATTGCCTCAACTTTACTGGTTTTACTTCTTCTCCTTACCATACTCTTTCTAAACAATTGTCCAATCGTAAGCTATATTCAAATGAAATATCTGAAAAAGCATTCCCTCAACCATAATTGATGTAGATCAATCTTTTTTATTAACGTAACTCAACCATTTTTTTGAAGGTTAAGGCTATTTTTGTCTAAAATAATTATCATGAAAAAAATTGTATTGTTGATTTTAGTTGGTCTTGTTTATACAAGCGTTTTTTCGCAGATTAACTGGAATGTTGACAAAGTACATTCTTCTGTAAGGTTTTCTGTACCTCACCTTGTCATTTCTGAAGTAGAAGGATTATTCAAAGACTTTTCAGGTTCTATTAGTACAATCAAACCTGATTTTACGGATGCCAATGTCAATTTTACTATTGGCATCAACAGTATCAATACAGACAATGAAATGCGTGATGGTCACTTGAAAGGAGATGATTTTTTTAATGCTGCTGAATACCCTAATATGACTTTTAAAAGCACGTCTTTTAAAAAAATAGCTGGCAATAAATATGAATTAACCGGAAACCTTACCATCAGAAACGTTTCTAAAACAGTAAAATTTGATGTGGTGTATGGTGGAACAGCAAAAGATGGATATGGCAATACAAAAGCTGGTTTTAAAGCTACTACACAGATTAACAGGTTTGATTATAATCTAAAGTGGAATGCACTAACTGAAGCAGGTGGCGCCACTGTTGGAAAAGATATTACCATAGAAATGAGATTAGAATTTGCTCAGGCTAAATAATTACCCTTGTTTAGATAATCGATGAATAACCCCCAATAGAAAATGCTCCAATAACCTGGAGCATTTTCTGTAAATACAATATCCGAACTTTTAATTTACTTTTGATGGGAAACTTCCGATCAATGTATGTTTGATATTCTTTTTGCTTCTATTAACCAAAGAGTTCATCTTTCGCCTAAGGAACAAGATGAAATTGTTCCATTTTTTATTCAAAAAAAACTCAAAAAAAGGCAATACCTGTTACAGCAAGACGATGTAGCCAAATACGTTGCTTTTGTATCAAAAGGGTTGCTAAGGCTTTGGGCAAGCGATGACAAAGGAAATGAGCATATCGTTCAGTTTGCATTGGAAGGTTGGTGGATAACAGATATGTACAGCTTCCTTACGGCAGAACCATCGGGTTATTGTATAGATGCGATTGAGGACAGTGAACTATTGTTGCTGACAAGAGAAGCCAATGATGCCTTGCTGGATAAGGTGCCAAAAATGGAAAGATATTTTAGAATACTCACCCAAAATTCAATGGTTTCCATGCAAAGAAGGCTAATGGGATCGTTCAGAGAAACTGCTGAAGAAAAGTATTTAAAACTCCTGGCTAAATATCCTGACGTTGTACAAAGAGTGCCGCAGCACATGATTGCGTCTTACCTCGGGGTAAAACCAGAAACATTGAGCAGAACAAGAAAGGCAATTGCATCCAGAAAGTAAGATATTCCTACATTTTAAAGAAAAACTGTAAATGCCTATTTCACTTCATAACTTCTGTAATCACTTTACCAACGCAACCGCTTGGCATTTGTATATGTAGCAAAGCCGAAAGTGTTGGTGCAATGTCTGTCATGTAACATTCCTTATTGCTTTTCCCAACTTTTATTCCCCAGCCGTACCAAAGCAATGGAATATGGCTGTCGTAAGGATTCCATGCGCCATGTGTGGTCCCTTTGCTAGAACCATCAAACCAATGAGGTTTATAAACAAACTGTATATCTCCGCTTAGCTTTTGGTTATATCCATTGATCAACATTTTTTTTATTGGTTCAACCAAAGCGGCTTCTGGCAAATGCTGCAGATCAACTGCCATTGAAACGAATGGGATGGAAAGCAATTCTTTAATAACTGCTTTTTTTACATTTTCAATTTCATTTGTACTAATCTCACTATTTAAATAAACCTGAAAATTAGTTACTTTCTCTACTCCCCTTTCGAGGTTAAACTGACGCTTAAGGATGGCGTTTATTTGCTTTTCTATAATACTATCTTCAAGTGAACCGGCAGGTACATTGTGCTCTTTTAAAAAAGCAGGTATATGGGCAACAGCATGGTCCGCGGTTAAAAATAAAAGGTACTGACCTGCACCAATAGTTTGGTCAAGGTAAGCAAAGAAAGCTGCCAAGTCTTTATCCAATCTCAAGTAGGTATCTTCAATTTCAATTGAATTAGGTCCAAAAGAATGCCCAACATAATCAGTAGAAGAAAAGCTGATGGCAAGAAAGTCACAAGCTGCCGCTGACTTCCCTAATTGCTCTCCTTCTATTGCTGCTTTTGCCATATCAATTGTGATTGTATTTCCGGAAGGCGTGGTACGCAATACACTGTATTTGTTTTTGATAATGCCAGAAGTAATGTGAGGAAATGTATTGGTCATTTTATTGTTTGACGATTCATAATCCTTTTTATCGGCTGTACTTATTTTGTAAGTTGAAAGCGGAAATAGCGTATTCCAGTTTGTGTTTAAATAGTTATCAGGTAGTTTTTTATTATTAAAATTGTTGACCCAACTGGGCAGCTCATTAAAATAATAAGAGCTGCTGATAAAATTACCTGTTGAATCATCAAACCAATAAGCAGCATTTGCTGTATGGCCGGCAGGTAAAATGGCTCCTCGATCTTTTAATGCAATACCAATTACTTTTGATTGAAAATTTGAAGCAAGTCTAAGTTCATCTGTAACTGTAGTAGTCCACATATTATCAGGCGACATTTTTCCGGCTGAAGAACCTCCAACTGAATACACGGTTGAGTCAGCTGTGCAATACCACGATTTTCTTAGTTGCCTTGAATACCAAGCATTTCCAATGATACCATTGATAGCGGGCACCGAACCCGTATAAATACTTGCATGACCCGGCGCAGTATAGGTAGGTGTATAAGGAATAAAAGCATTTTCGCAACTAAACCCCTTACCTAGCATGCGATTAAAACCACCTGATCCATATCTGTCAGCAAACCGGTATAAATAATCCCAACGCATTTGGTCTACTACAATTCCAATAACCAATTTAGGTCTTGAAACAGCAGGTGCATTGGACTTCTGAGCTTGTATTTTAGAAAGTGGAAAAAATGCGGATAAAAATGTCAATCCAACAAAAAGTGCTTTTTTCATAATGAAGTCAAAGGTGACAAAGAATCTAGTCATTAAAAGAAAAATATTGGAACCGGTTTCATGCTGATTTAAATGATGTATTTTAATATGACATTTTTTCTTAAGTAAAAAGAAGCAAAAAAATTGAAAAAAATACCAAATTCTACCTAACGTTTGTTAGAATTTGTTGTATTATTGCAACTTCATCCTAATGCTAGTGCTACGGTTATTATGGAAAGCGTACTAAAAAATAAGAAGGCAGATAAGCTGGACCTTATTCTAAAGGAAGCAGCAAAACTCTTCAAAGACAAAGGCTTTGGTGGCGCATCCATGAGAGATTTGGCTGAGAAAGTAGGAATGGAAGCACCCAGTCTTTATTATCACATTGGATCAAAAGATGAAATTCTCGAAAAGATATGCTTCGATGTAGCCTGCACTTACTTATCCCATTTAGAAGAACTAGAACTTTCCCATGAGCCTTATCTGGAGAAAATGAAATCGCTCATAAGGCTTCATGTAAGAATGATGATCAGCAATGGACCGGAAGTATCTGTTACCAATCACGACTGGAAATATTTATCAAAAGAAAAATTGGTCGAATTTAAAGAATTGAGAAGGCTATACGAAAATAGGTTAACGACACTCATTGAAGCTGGAATAGGTGCAGGAGAATTGGCCCCAGTACACTCGACAGTTGCTGTATTTACTTTGTTATCATCACTCAGGTGGATAGAATATTGGTGGAAACCACAAAGAGGAATATCAGCAAAAGAATTGGAAAACTCAATCATCACCATCCTGTTAAATGGAATAGAGAAAAACGAACCATGAATAAATTTCATACCCTTAAAATAAAAAGCATTACCAGAGAAACCCCTGACTGTGTTTCTGTATCATTAGATATCCCGGATGAATTGAAAGAAAAGTTCAGTTACAAGCAAGGCCAATACCTTACGTTTAAAAGAATAGAAAATGGCGAAGAATTGAGAAGATCCTACTCAATTTGCTCAAGCCCAATAGAGGGCGAATGGAAAGTAGCTATTAAAAAAGTTCCGGACGGTAAATTTTCAGGATATGCAAATGCCCATCTCAAAGTTGGTGAGGTATTAGAAGTGATGCCTCCGCAAGGACGTTTTTTTACTGAACTGAACAAAGAGCATAAGAAAAACTACCTGCTCTTCGCCGCAGGCAGTGGTATTACACCGGTATTGTCTATCATCAAAACAGTCTTATATGCTGAACCCCAAAGCACTGTTACTTTAATATACGGTAATAAGGGGCGGCACTCTATTATTTTTAAAGAAGAATTAGAAGCCATTAAAAATAAATACCTTGATCGTTTTAGTCTTCACCATGTGCTTAGCCGCGAAAAAGGGGATACCGAGATATTGTTTGGAAGAATAGATAAGCAGAAAACAAAATTAATCTTAGATAAAATACTTGCTCCAGAGCAAATAGATGAGTGTTTTATTTGTGGTCCAGAAGAAATGATTCATGCAGTGAGGGAAACTTTAGCAGATGCAAAAGTGGATAGCAACAAAATCCATTTTGAACTGTTTACATCTGCTGAAAGCAGGAATAAAAATATAGAGCAGAAAGTAGTACCATGCAATCATGATAAAATTTCGAAAGTAACCATTAAACTAGATGACTCAGTAAGACAAATTGATGTATCGTATTACGGAGAAACCATACTGGAAGCAGCTTTGGAAAGCGGTGCAGACCTCCCCTATTCTTGCAAAGGTGGTATGTGTAGTACTTGCAGAGCCAAGCTTGTAAAAGGAGAAGTTGAAATGGACGTAAATTATTCATTGGAACCCGAGGAAGTGAAAGCCGGATTTATTTTGACTTGTCAGTCCAGGCCATTAACAGATGAAGTAGAAGTTGATTTTGACCAGTAATATCAAATGAATTTTAAAACAAAACACAAGGCATATTGTTATCAATAAAAACGTCATGATGGAAGCATTACACATAAATATGGAAGAGCAATTTGAAGCCCGGATTGCCAACGAAATAAGGATTGAACCAAAGGATTGGATGCCCGATGCCTATCGCAAAACATTGATCAGACAAATATCCCAACATGCACACTCAGAGATTGTTGGGATGTTGCCCGAAGGGAATTGGATAACCCGAGCTCCATCGCTAAAACGCAAAGCCATCTTATTAGCAAAAGTACAAGATGAAGCTGGTCATGGATTGTACTTATATAGTGCTGCAGAAACTTTGGGAACTACCAGAGACCAAATGTTCAGTGACTTACATAATGGCAAAGCAAAATACTCAAGCATATTTAATTACCCTACCTTATCGTGGGCAGACATTGGTGCTATAGGTTGGTTGGTGGATGGTGCTGCCATTATGAATCAAGTGCCGCTATGCCGTACCTCCTATGGGCCTTATGCAAGAGCGATGGTGAGAGTTTGTAAAGAAGAAAGTTTTCACCAACGGCAGGGGTTTGAGATCATGATGGTATTGTGCAATGGATCTAAAGAACAAAAAGACATGGCACAAGATGCATTCAATCGTTGGTGGTGGCCAACACTCATGATGTTTGGTCCAAAAGACAGTGAAAGTCCAAACTCCGAAACCTCTATGCGTTGGAAAATTAAAAGATTTAGCAATGATGAGTTAAGGCAAAGGTTTGTAGACATGATGGTTCCTCAGGCAACTTATTTAGGTTTATCTATTCCAGATAAAGATTTGAAATGGAATGAAGAACATGGTCGTTTCGATTTTGGCGATGTGGATTGGGATGAGTTTTGGAACGTAGTAAAAGGAAATGGGCCTTGTAATAAATCTCGCAATCAAGCCAGGGTGCAAGCTTGGGAAGAAGGTGCTTGGGTAAGAGAAGCTGCGATGGCTTATGCTGATAAGCAAGCAACAAGAGCCAATCAAGAGAAAATAAAAGTGGCATAAATACAAACCCAATCCAACAATAAACAAGAACACAAAAAATTATGGATAAGCACGAATGGCCTTTATGGGAGATTTTCATAAGGAGTAAGCAAGGGCTCGATCACAAG
This sequence comes from Segetibacter sp., assembly GCA_031383285.1. GTDB lineage: Bacteria > Bacteroidota > Bacteroidia > Chitinophagales > Chitinophagaceae > Segetibacter. The sequence goes on along the minus strand of JANMZN010000096.1, from coordinate 4,243 downwards.
CATGTAGGAAGCTTGCACGCTTCAGATGCGCAAATGGCTATTGAGAATGCAAGGGATGTATATACTCGAAGAATGGAAGGCATTAGCATTTGGGTAGTTGAAAGCAAATATATTCATGCTTCTAACCCTGACGAGGGGGCTGCTTTTTTTGATCCGGCCAACGATAAAGTATATCGCCACCCGACCTTTTATGACGTTCCTGATGAAATAAAACACATGTAATTATGTTGCAAACAGTAGTAAATACAAATACAACCATTGAATACAGCGATGAAATAAAGGCGCACGTTTTTAACTATGTCCTTCAATTGGCAGATACCAGTTTAATACTGGCTCATAAGTTAAGCGAATGGTGCGGTCACGGACCGATTCTGGAGCAGGACATGGCTATGACTAATATTGCGCTTGATCTGATTGGAGAAACGAGAAGTTTATACCAATATGCAACAGAGCTGGAAGGCAAAGGAAGAAGTGAAGATGATCTTGCTTTTTTAAGAGCTGCTGTAGAATATAAAAACCCTTTGCTTGTTGAAATGACTAATGGCAATTTTGGTGATACTGTTATGCGGCAGTTTTTGTTTGACACATTTCATTATTATCTCTTGCAGCAATTAAAAACCAGCTGTGATACCCGATTAAGTTCTATAGCGGAAAAAAGTTTTAAAGAAGCTTCATACCATTTAAAATGGAGTAGTGAATGGGTGATAAGGTTGGGGGATGGGACAGATGAGAGCAAGCAAAAAATTGAAATGGCAGTTGACCAATTGTTTCCTTATACCGGAGAGTTGTTTCACCTTTCTCTAGCGGAAAAAGTATTAATTGAAAATGGAATAATCCCCGAATTTAATATGATAGAAATGCAATGGAAGGCTCACATTTCAAAAGTATTTGAAGCAGCTACCTTACAAATGCCCCTAAAAGTTTTTATGCAAAAAGGTGGAAAAGAAGGCAAGCATAGCGAAGGGTTTGGATTTATTTTATCAGAATTACAATATATGCAACGAGCTTATCCAGGAATGGAGTGGTGAGTTGATTAAATTTGTTATTGAGTATTTCTCAATTGGTTTTCTTCAACAATTTCAGAATGATTTTATCAGTAGTATCCCTGCGTAAGTAGCCAATAAACCAATCATGACAGAAGCCAATAAATAACAGGCAGCGTTCGCTAACTGACCTTCACGAACCATAGTAACTGTTTCAAAAGTGAAAGCAGAGAAAGTTGTAAAGCCTCCTAATAGGCCTGTGGTTGAAAACAATACCAATTGCCTGTCGATGCTTAATTTTGTACTAGCTTCAAAAACAATTCCAATTAAAAAACAGCCTATAATATTTACAATAAAAGTGCCCGATGGAAATTTAAATGAAAGCCCTTGATGGACACACATGGAAATGATATATCTAAGCATCCCACCAAAGAAACTCCCAATGCCAACAGTCAGTATCAGTTTCAAGTCGTATGATTCATTTGTCGATAAATACTAAACAAAACTCTGCAAAATTTCATCTAATTCCATTTCACTTTTCACTTGTACATCCCTTGCCTTACTCCCCTGATTGGGGCCCACTATTCCAGCGGCTTCTAATTGGTCCATTAGTCGTCCGGCTCTGTTATAGCCCAACTTCATTCTTCGTTGAATAAGCGAAGTACTTCCTATCTGACTGGTAACTACTAATCTCGCTGCATCTTCAAACAATGGATCCCTGCTGCTACTATCAAAGTCTTTGCCTTCCAATTCTTTTTCATCTACATATTCGGGCAACAGAAATGCCTGCGGATAACCTCTTTGTTCACCTATAAATTCAGTTATACTATCCACTTCTGGCGTATCAACAAAAGCGCATTGCAAACGGGTAATTTCTCCATTATAACTAATAAGCATATCCCCCTTCCCTATTAGTTGTTCGGCACCACCAGCATCAAGAATGGTACGGCTGTCAATCTTACTGGAAACTTTAAATGCTATTCTAGCCGGGAAGTTAGCCTTGATGGTTCCAGTAATTATATTAACCGATGGTCTTTGCGTAGCAATGATAAGATGAATACCAATCGCTCTTGCTAACTGAGCCAATCTGGCAATCGGCATTTCCACCTCTTTTCCAGCAGTCATAATGAGGTCAGCGAACTCATCTACCACCAATACAATAAATGGAAGAAACTGATGGCCTTTTTCCGGGTTCAATTTTCGAGCTACAAACTTTTCATTGTATTCTTTGATGTTTCTACATCCTGCTTCCTTCAGTAAATCATATCGATTATCCATTTCTATACACAACGCATTGAGCGTATGTACTACCTTTTTTGTGTCAGTAATAATACTCTCCTCTTCGCCGGGCAATTTGGCAAGAAAATGTTTTTCAATAGCCCGATAAATACTCAATTCTACTTTTTTCGGATCAACCAAAACAAACTTCAATTGAGACGGATGTTTTTTATACAACAGCGATACCAATATGGCGTTCAATCCAACAGACTTTCCTTGTCCGGTAGCTCCCGCCATAAGCAGATGTGGCATTGTTGCCAGATCAACGATAAAGTTTTCGTTGTCAATCTTCTTTCCTATTGCAATTGGCAATGCATAATTATTACTTTGAAACTTTTCAGAAGTCAGCAATGCCTTCATGCTTACAATGGTTTTACGTACATTGGGCACTTCTATTCCAATTGTACCTTTTCCCGGTATAGGTGCTATAATACGGATTCCTAATGCAGCCAGGCTTAAAGCAATATCGTCTTCCAGATTTTTAATCCTGCTAATTCTTACACCAGGCGCAGGAACAATCTCATACAATGTAACTGTTGGTCCTACAGTGGCAGCTATGCGCTGTATGGCAATATCATAATTCTTTAGCGTAGAAATAATCTGATTCTTATTATTTTCCAATTCAACAGGATCGTGAACAATCTTTTCGCTTCCATGTGTTTCTAAAAGGTCAAGCGTAGGATATTTATAGTCCCTAAGATCAAGCGTTGGCTCATAAGGGGTAAGCTTAACCTCCTTGATTACTTGGACTATTTCGGCTTCGATTTGAGAACCATCAACTGGCGACTCTTTTATTTCCAGCGTAAAATCTTCAATTGGCACTTCCTTTTTTAATACCGGTTGTGGCTTTACCGGAGCTTCAAATATTGGTTCTAATTCTTCTTCCATTTCATCTTCAAATGGTTCTTCCTCATTCATTTCTTCTTCGGCTATTTCCAAAACAGGTTCTTCCTCTTTCTCTACCAAATGCAAATCATGAAGTGGATACTCACTTAGGATTTCTTCCGTAGGCATCATAACTACAATACCTTTACCCTCATTTTTCAATTTATTCTTAGAAACCAACCCATCTTTCTCCACAAATAATTTAGCCCCATTTTCATTGCTTACTTCTGCTATGTTTACTAAATGATGTACTTCTGTTGTTCCTGCATTTTCGTCCTCATTACCAACTTCACTCATTTCAGTAATTTTTGGCTGAAGAGTGCTTATTTTTTTACTTTCAGGAAGTGAAAAGGTTGGATTAAACTTCCAAACAAAAGCTATAAAACCTGCTACAAACAGCAAGGCACCAGTCCCAATTACTCCAATCCATTTAATAAGCCATTCGCTTATCAATTCTCCAAATGCCCCGCCAAAACTGAACTGGCTATTGCGAAAAATAAAAGCCATGGTAACGCTCACAACCACAAGGCCAACCAATACAAACCGAAGATTTTTTAATAAAGAGAAAACTTTTTTAGAAAACAATAAGTTTATTCCTAAAACAAAGAATACAGTACAAAAAAGAAAGGATGCAATACCAAAACCCTTAAAAATAAATGCATTGGCAAGGTATGCGCCAAGTACGCCCAATAAGTTGCTAACTATCACATCGTCGACACTGAATATTTTAATCCCAAACTGTTGAATTTTATCCTGGTCTTCCTGCCAGGTAAATGCATAAGAAGTGATTGCAATAAACAAAAACACGGACAACAAAAGACAGATAGTGCCGGCTATTTTAAACGTTCGTTCATCTTTTACTATTTCTTTTACTGTTACATCTTCCTCTTTGTCCGGAGTCAGTTCGTCAGGATTGGGAGCAGCAGATTTTTTCTTTATTCGGTTTGCCATAGCGTTCACTAATTATTATAAAAATATTGCTCCGCAATTGTCATTTTCACTTTTGCGGAAACACAATACCCATAAAAATTACATCAAACTACCGTAGAATAAGAATAATGATAGGTTGTTGTTGATAAATAACAGTGCATTTGCAC
>JANMZN010000029.1:0-2791 GCA_031383285.1 Segetibacter sp. | reverse complement strand
GTAAATTTTAGGTTAAATACCAAAAACACCTGATTTAAAGCCCAAAAATGATCATTTTTAACTTTCGGGATTATTCAATTACTTTTATCGCTGATCTTAACCTAACTAATAAATGACGAAAAAGACTTTTGCTGCAATAACGGCTGTTGGCGGATACGTTCCTGACTATATATTAACTAATCAAGAGTTGGAACAATTAATAGACACCAACGATGAATGGATAAAAACAAGGACGGGTGTTGAAGAAAGAAGAATTTTGAAAGGCGAAGGCAAGGGAACTTCAGATTTAGGAGCTCCGGCTATTCTTGATCTTTGTAAAAAAAGAGGCATTGATCCACTTGAAATTGATTGTTTAATATGCTGTACAGTAACACCCGACATGGTTTTTCCTGCTACTGCTAATTTCATAGCTGATAAAATAGGGGCCAAAAACGCATTTGGTTTTGACCTTGGAGCTGCATGTTCCGGTTTTTTATTTGGCGTAACTACTGGAAGTGCCCTTATAGAGAGCGGCCGTTATAAAAAAGTTGTAGTAGTTGGTGCTGATAAAATGAGCTCAATTATTGATTATAGTGACCGTACAACTTGTATTCTTTTTGGGGATGGCGCCGGGGCTGTTTTGCTAGAACCCAATGAAGAAGGATATGGAGTACAGGACAGTATTTTAAAAAGCGATGGAAGTGGCGCAAAATACCTGCACATGAAAGCGGGAGGATCAGCAAAACCTGCTTCTGCTGCAACATTGGCAGCAAAAGAACATTTTGTTTACCAGGAAGGGCAAACGGTTTTCAAATATGCGGTCGTTGGCATGGCAGATGTTGCTTATGATCTAATCAGCAGAAATAACCTTACCGGCGATGATATTGCATGGCTTGCTCCTCACCAAGCAAACAAAAGGATAATAGAAGCTACTGCAAAACGCATTGGTTTACCATCAGAAAAGGTAATGCTAAACATAATGCGCTACGGAAATACCACTTCTGGCACCATTCCGCTTTGCTTATGGGAATGGGAAAATCAACTAAAAAAAGGCGACAACATATTATTGGCAGCTTTTGGTGGAGGATTTACCTGGGGAGCCACTTTGGTTAAGTGGGCTTATGATGGTACCCTTAGTGCTTAGCTGATCGGCTCCAAACAATAAAATCAGTAGCGGGAATTTTTTCAATACCCAATTGCTTTAGCATTATTACCAACTGACCACGATGGTAGGTTTGGTGATTAAACAAATGTAGCAACATTTGGTAAACCGGTTGCTTGAATTGTTCTTTCTTGGTATTGTGGTATAAAAACTCATGCTCCAATGCATTTGCAGCACTTTTTTCAATCCAATCTTTCCATTGATTAGAAAACTCTATTAGCTTTTTACTTACAAGATCAAGTGGCATATCCAGATCATCGAATGAGTGAGGAGTTTCTACCAATTTCATTCTTTGCCACCAAATAGATTCGGCATTTGCCATATGCTGAACAGTTCCTCGTAGGCTTCCAAAACTACTTTCAATTGTAGTCAAGTGAAGTTGGGTATCCAAACCATTTATCAGGTCGGTAATTCGATGGTTTGCCCACACATTGTAGGTGGCATATTGTAGCAGAAGTTCCTTCAATTTAATTGTTTTAGATTTGTTCAAAAATAGTATTACTACAGCATTAAGCCCCCAATAAATAATATCAAAATATGAATGGTTATCCGTTAATTGAAAGACTTACCATAGTCGTTTATTCAATAACTAATCATATTAACGGTAATAGAATACTGATGCAAAAAGCAAAAAATAATTTGCAATCATAAAAAAAGTAATAACTATGCTTTGTCTTTCCGACTATAGGAGGAAACCCTATAATTGTGATATTTAGACTCATCCTAACGTCGGAGTGACAATGTGGACTATTGTGAAATAAAGTGAAAAGTCTTATTAAACAAGCTAATTTAAAAGCAGTATTACAACTCTAAAAAAAAATAATACCATATTACGGATAGTCATTAAAATATTTCTATGCAAAACACAACCATCAGAAGGGCACAAAAAGAAGATTGCCCAAGAATATTGGAATTGGTAAAAGAGTTGGCTGTCTATGAACGAGCACCTGAAGAGGTTACTGTATCGCTCGACCATTTTACAGAAAGCGGCTTTGGAGAAAATCCGGTATGGTGGGCATTTGTTGCAGAATCCACACCTACGATACAAGCAGAAAATAAAGCAGGAGAAATAAAATCTGATATACAGGGATTTGCCTTGTATTATATTCGGTTTAGTACCTGGAAAGGCCAAAGAATGTACCTGGAAGATTTATTGGTCACCGACGCTTTGCGTGGTCAAGGAATAGGCATGTTGCTTTTTGATGCATTGATAAAAGAAGCCAAAGAAAAAAACCTTAGCGCCATCGTATGGCAAGTACTTGAATGGAATGAGCCTGCTATCAATTTTTATAAAAAGCTGAATGCTTCTTTTGATGGCGAGTGGGTGAATTGTTCGATAAATGTTTAGTAGCAATTCTGGTATCATTTCGTTTTTATTCAACTATCCATTTACCCCTAAAAATAAATAATAAAAGACTGCCCATTTAAGACAGCCTTTTAGTATTTATCGGTTTACATCCTATTTGGTAGTCACTATAAGCTTTTGCGTTTCTGTTATACCTGTTTCAATGTTGGTAATGCGTACTATATACAGTCCTGCATTGGTCAATGTAACAGTAGTGCTAGGAATACCGGAATCGCATTTTCTACTCATTACCTGTTTGCCTAGAGCATCTATGATGCTAATGGTATGCCGACCACTTGATGAAT
>JANMZN010000218.1:0-15484 GCA_031383285.1 Segetibacter sp. | reverse complement strand
AAATTTCCACCGGGATGGGCTGAATGGAATGGAAAATACAGAGATTGTCTCAGGGATTATTGGAGGGGTGCTGAAAGTATGTTGGGAGAATTTGCACAGCGTTTTACCGGCAGTCCGGATTTATACCAAAGTGATAGCAGAAGACCAACAGCCAGTATAAATTTTATAACAGCACACGATGGATTTACACTGCACGATCTGGTATCTTATAACAACAAACACAACGAAGCCAATGGAGAGCATAACAAAGATGGAGACAGCCACAACCGATCCTGGAATTGTGGCATAGAGGGTCCGACTGATAATCCTATAATCAATGAATTAAGACAACGACAAAAAAGAAATTTACTCACTTCGTTGTTTTTGTCGCAAGGGGTACCTATGCTGGTGGCTGGTGACGAATTTGGGAGAACCCAAAAAGGAAACAACAATGCTTATTGCCAGGACAATGAAGTATCATGGCTTAATTGGGAAAATGCTGATAAAGATCTTTTACACTTTACAAAGGCGCTCATTCACTTGAGAAGAAAGCATCCGGCCTTTCGCAGAAGGCGATGGTTTCAGGGCCAACATATTAACCAGGCAGGACTTGAAGATATTGGTTGGTTTCAACCCGATGGATCTGAAATGACACATGAAAACTGGCAGCATGATTACGCGAAATCGTTGGGCGTGTTCTTGAATGGGCATGCAATTAGATCCAAAGGTCCTAGAGGAGAACAAATAACAGACAATAGTTTTTATATCATCTTTAATGCGCATCACGACAAATTAAATTTTACTTTACCAGCAGTGAAATATGGCCAATTGTGGACTATTGTGCTAGACACTGCAAGCAATCAGGTGAATATGAAAAAAGGAATATTTAAAGCAGGTCAAAGTTTAGTTGTAGAAGGAAGATCCATCATTCTACTGGAGCAAATACTTGAACATGAAGAAGAGAAAGATTAGTTTTTGCTATTTAAAAATAATAACCAAACATTTCAACAACAAAGCAATACTAGATGAACGATCATAAAAGAGGTGCAGGAATATTATTGCACATCACTTCACTACCATCTCCTTTTGGCATAGGCGATATGGGGCCGGAAGCTAAGACATTTGCGGACTTCCTGCACAGAAGCGGACAAAAATACTGGCAGCTGTTACCACTCAATCCAACTGAAGCGGGCCAAGGAAACTCACCTTATAGTTCTATATCCAGTAGGGCAGGAAACACACTACATATTAGTCCTGAATTGCTTGCCAAAGAAGGGTTGTTGGATGAATTCGAATTGAATCGCTATCACCTTCCATTGTTAACCAAAACAGATTTTGAGGCCGCTGAAAAAAATAAAAAAATAATCTTCGAAATAGCATGGAAAAATTTCAAAAATGGCAAAGCTAAACATCTTGCAGAACCGTTTATACAATTCTGTAAAAAAGAAGCTTATTGGCTCGATGATTTTGTATTGTATTCTCGACTAAAAAAACAATTCAATGGATTGCCTTGGTTTGAATGGCCGGATATAACCTTACAGAACCCCAAGGGAGAGTCATTAAAAACCAATGCTGATTTTCATCAACTCGAAGAACCCGGAATAATTGCATTTCTACAATTTATATTCTCAAAACAATGGCATGAATTAAAGTCTTATTGCAACAACCTCAATATTAAATTATTTGGCGACTTACCATTTTATGTCAGCTACGATTCTGTAGATGTATGGACCAACAAAGAAATTTTTAGCCTGAATGAAGAAGGAAAAATGATTGGGGTAGCAGGCGTTCCTCCAGATGCATTTAGTGACGATGGTCAGTTTTGGGGCATGCCTGTTTTTCGTTGGGATGTATTAAAACAACGTGGCTATGATTGGTGGATAGGACGCATCAAAAAGAACATGGAGCTGTATGACATCCTTCGCCTAGACCATTTTCGTGCCTTTGCCGATTTTTGGGAGGTGCCTGCAGATTCTGAAACAGCTATAAATGGTGAATGGAAACCCGGTCCCGGTGCAGATTTATTTTTGGCCATTAAAATGGAATTAGGAGATTTACCATTCATCGCAGAAGATCTGGGCGAAATCAATGACCCGGTGCATGAACTAAGAAAAAGATTTGATTTTCCCGGAATGAAAATTTTGCAGTTTGCTTTTGGTTATGGAATGCCATCGTCCAATTACATACCACATAACTATACGACAAACTTTGTAATTTATACCGGTACCCACGACAACAATACGATTTGTGGTTGGTACAGGCAAGAAGGGAAACAGCACCAGTACCAACTAGAAAAGTATTTTGGAATGCCGCTGAATGAAAAAAATATTCACCTTGTGATGGGCCGTCTAGCTTATGCTTCTGTTGCCACTATAGCGATCTTACCTATGCAAGACGTTTTGGGATTAGATGAAAATGCTCGTATGAATATACCCGCATCCACCACATACAATTGGTTGTGGAGATTACTTCCCAATCAAATAACAACCGATGTGGAAGTAAGGTTGAAAGAATGGGTGGAGTTATATAATAGGTGAGTTAAACTTAAACTAGCTGAAGATGCATTTGACAATTCAAACCCTTATTCTTCTTTCAATAAACCATCCATCATTTCTCCAAATTCATTTTTGTAAACTTCATAATGTTCCCCTGTTCCCGGTCCTACAAAACCAGTATCTATTTTTCTAATGCTCCCTTTTTTGTCAAGGATAATAGATGTTGGAAATACTTTGATACGGGTTAATTGCGGCAAGGTCTTTTCAGTTCTCATCGTGTCTGATACAGGAATACCTGTAATAAGAATCGGGTACTGGACATTGAATCGATTTTGAAACTTACCTACACTTTTTTTAGACCGATAGAAATCAGACGAATATTCATATGCAAGTGCTATTATTTCTACCCCACGATCTTTATTCTTTCTATAATATTCGCTTAAAAATGCTGTTTCATCCATACAATTTGGACACCAGGAACCCATCAATTGAATGACTACAACTTTGTTTAAAAACCTATTGTCGGTAATGGAAATAAAATTACTGTCCAAATCAGGAAAACGAAAATTTAACCGGTCTTGACCCGATCTTATAAACATTGCTGTCTCATCAATTTTTACAATCGCTTTTGGGTTCTTAATTGCGGTCCAGCTTTCATTATGTTTCGCTCCAGAAATAAATCGCCCATTTTCAATTGAGTTGGATTTGTTAAATTTACCTGTAAACAAAACAGCATGTACACCGTCAAAGCCTGACAGCATGATTTGATCCCCATCTACAATACCCTCTAAATAACGATAGTCCCCTGTAGGGGTCATAAATGTGCCTGTAATGTTGCTTCCCTGCTGCTGAAACTCGGCTACGGAAACAGGCATAGAATCTGCTTCAAATTTTACAGCCCATTTTCCGGAAGCGACATAATTTGCCTTACCACTTGATGCCAAAAAACGAGGCTTATTTATTTCTGCACTAAATGGCAGTACCTGATCTCTAGTAGTAGTTCCTTTAGTCCATGTGCCTATTAATTTACCTTTAGATACAGCTGCTTTTATAGAAGATTCATACAGAGGCATTTTGATAAATACGGAATCCGATTCAAAATGAACACTATCTACACGGATACGTTCACTTCCATTAATGATATGCATAACTGGAAAATTATTTTCCATTTCAAGCTCGAAACTAAATGGGATCTGATTACCATCAGCCCGGACAATAACAGCCTGCCACAATGAAGCTCTTTGCTTAGAGATAGGCTGTTGCGCACCAACAGCATAGAAAAATATTATAGAAAAAAGAGTCAAAAAGTATTTCATGTGCTGTAAAGTAATAAACAATGTGGAATTTCAAATACATTTAAATTGTTTCAATAAGCTAAAATAGTCCATAAAAAATAACATTATCTATATCTGAACTATTGCAGCACCTTTGCACCACATGAAAGAAAAAGTATTGCAATGGTCCATATTTATTTTGTTGTCGCTCATTTGGGGTAGTTCTTTTGTATTAATGAAATCAGGAATGCAGGTATTCTCAGCGTATGAAGTAGCATCGTTGAGAATGCTAAGCGCTGGTATTGCTTTGTTGCCTTTTGCTGTTAACTCATTTAAGCAAATACCATCAGCAAAAATTCCTTGGATCATAACTACGGGTTTGGTAGGAAGCTTTTTTCCAGCATATCTTTTTTGTATTGCAGAAACAAAAATAGATAGTTCGCTAGCAGGCATTCTCAACGCACTTACACCCATCTTTACTATTGTAATTGGAATGATGTTTTATAACCTTAAGATAGGAACTATAAAAACATTAGGATTGGTGGTTGGATTTACCGGATTAGTTTTATTGTTCATTACCAGGGGAAATATTTCTTTCAATTACCTTTCTTATGCTTCTTTAATTATTTTGGCAACTATATTCTATGGTATCAATGTAAACCTTGTTGGCTTTCACCTTACTGGACAGTCTTCTATAACCATTGCTTCATTGGCATTTGTTTCTTTTATTATTCCATCTTCCGTAATACTATTTTTTGCAGGTTTTTTTCAACATTCCATTCATCAACCGCATTATGCCGTTTCAATAGCAGCCTCTGTTAGCTTAGGTATGTTTGGCACAGCGTTAGCTTCCGTTCTGTATTATATGCTCATCAAACGGGCCGGAGGATTTTTTGCATCTATGGTCACATATGGTATCCCGTTTGTTGCAGTAGGTTGGGGGTTGTACAGTGGAGAAACCATTACTTGGAAACAGGTAGGATGCTTATGCCTTATCTTAGCTGGGGTCTATATGACGTCATTAAAAATTAAAAAAGTTGTTAGCTGAATAACGATCACAATTTTTATAAATCACCAAATCTATAGTTAGGAAAAATTTCTCAAACTTTAACCTGAAAGTGATGTGTTGTACTTTTTCAGATTAGTCATTGCGGGTCCTTGTGTTACTGCACCATTGCTATCAAATTGGGCACCGTGGTTTGGACAAATAAAATTGTTACCCGCCGCATTGTAATTGATGATTGTGCCTTGGTGAGTACATACAGCTGATACGGCTATGAATGTACTTGCATTGACCCTTGCAACAATAATACCTTGGCTTACAAGAAATCCTCCGGCAGTGGCTAATTCACCTGTACTAATATCGAGGGTAAAATCCACATTGCCAGCAGGTGGGTTGTTGGCCGATGATTTAGAACAACCTGCTAGACCACCTATACAAACAGGAACTAATAGTGCTGCTGCACCTAGACCTAGCTAAGAAAAAAAATCCTTTCTGTTCATAATTTTGATAATTGAAAATTGAAAGATGATTAATCCACCTTTATAAAACTGATAATTGAACAAAATGTTTGACAGTTAAGCGACAAAGTTCCATTAGGCAAAAGAATTTAAATTGAGAATAGAGATGGAAACCAATTAAGTCATTTAAAATGCAAAATGGCATTCGCAATTTTATACCTAGCTTAGTTATTGCAATCTTGTCAATGTATGATTTACATCGCCATTTTATTAGCTTCTCTATTAGTAGATATTATTCCATTTATTGGTCCTCCAGCATGGACTGTAATGGTTTTTTTTCAAATAAAATACCAACTAGATATATGGATTGTACTTACAGCAGGTGTAATTGGATCTACAATTGGAAGGTATATACTTACGCTGTATATACCATACCTATCATCAAAAGTATTAAGCAAAAAAAAAGATGAGGATCTGACATTACTTGGATCTAAACTATCTGGTAAAAAATGGCGTGTTCAAGTTTTTGTATTTATTTATACTCTAATTCCAATACCTACCACCCCACTTTTTACTGCTATGGGGATGGCTAAAATAAAACCAATTTATATAATGCCGGTTTTCCTTGTCGGAAAATTTTTAAGCGATATGTACATGGTATTTGCAGGAATGTTTGCAACGAATAACATCAAACAAATTCTCAAAGGGTTAATATCTTGGCAAACAATTGCCGGATCATTGTTGGGCCTCATTTTTCTTGCCTTTATGCTTTTTACCAATTGGAAAACATTGCTCCTTAAAAAGAAATTGATTCTTGATTTTCATATATGGAAATGAATTTTATTTTTATCTCATGAAATCTGAAACGTACTACTTATTTGAATTGATAGGTTAATCAATACTTCTAAATACATTGAAAGATTTAGTATAAAAATTCAGACCAATATATTGTCAAAAAAAAGGAGCTGGCAGCTGCCAACTCCTTTTTGTATTGATTAATTTTAAATTATTGTTTCACAATTTTTATTGTCTTATTACCATTTGATGTTTGCATATTCGCAAAATAGATTCCACTCTTCAAATTAGAAATATTCATGGAAATAGTATTTCTTCCAACTCCTACATTTCCATTTTGCAATGCAACTTGTTTGCCTGTCAAATCCCTAACTACAATGCTATATTTATCCTGCTTAGACGTATTTAAGAAAAAATTTGCATTGCTAACTACTGGATTTGGAAATAAAGCAATTTCGTCAGTGCCGGAAAGAATCACATCCTTTGAACCTGTACATCCGCCAATATTAACAACCAATTTCAAAGCGGGTACTGTATCGGCGCATGAATTGATTATGCTTACTGCTATTTTAGCTGGGACTGATCTAAATCTAACTTTGAGGCTTGGAGAACCCTGACCAGATTGAATTGCACAACCAGAAACAGACCATTTATAGATACTATTAGCAACTGGAGATTGAACTGTATAGATAACTCCTCGTTGGAGTGCATTTACACAATTTGGTCCAATGATAACTGGTTTTAGAGGTAATGAGTTTAATACTAAAGTCCTCTTATTACTGCTTCCACAACTGTTTACAGCAACAACTGAAATAGAATCCTTTTTGAAACTTGAACCTATGTTGATTTTAATGATTGTTCCAGAATCATAAACGATGGTTGCCCCGGTTGGTAAGGTCCATCTGTAACCTGTCGCATTAGAGACCGGAGAAATGCTATACTTGTAATCTCCATTACAAACACTTCTTGTGTCTCCAGTTATAACACCTGGGGTTGCAGGTTTAGTACATGAAATAGGTGCAAATTGAATTCCTTTTAAGCCTGTATTTTTAGATGCTGAATAAATTACAACAGCCAAAGCTGCAGAACTAGAGTCAATTATTTTGACAACTTTATTATTCGTTGTTGTAGCGTAAACAATTGGATAATTTCCGCTAAAATCAACACACATTCCACGGGCTCCCAAATTTGTGCCCACTTTAATAGTATAAGCACGTTTAAATACACCTCCTACTTTAGTATATTTTTGAATGCCTCCACCTGTAATAGTTCTATCGTCTGCTACATACATTATGGAATCTCCGGAATTTATTACAAACGCATAAGGAGAAGAACCTACTCCTGTAAGAGCAACAGTTGTTAATGTTTGCCCAGAAGTTCTTGGTAAACCTGAGCCAACTTGATAAATTCCGGCACCTGCACCAATAGTACTTGCTGTTGAATAATATATTTTATTATTATAAATATTGATAACCCTAGTGTTTCCAACAACCTTTTGTAACACCGCAGGAGTATCTATTGTACCAAAATAAGTTGTTCCCGTGCTACCACCAGCACCCCAATAATAATTGCCAGTAGAAGCTGCTGACCTAAAATTATTAACTGAATGGAAAGTGTTTGAACTGGCTGTTCTTGTTACGACACCTGTTGAATTTACCCCATTGATAACCCTAGCAACTTTTAAAGCCGAACTTGTACTAATTGATGCTGTTCCAATAGTAGTATCATATCCTGCAACAATAATTTTCTTACCATCCGGAGTTCTGGTTATTTGCCCCTCTGAGGTTGAGGTTCCACTTATTGTTAATCTGGATGTACCAAACACTGGGATTGACAAAGAATTTACTAAAGTACCAGTAGTAGTTATTTGGTCTAGAAAACTACTTGTAGCAGCACTTGTAAGTACAACGTTCGTATCACTACCAACACGAAGTATCACTAAATTACCTTTTGTAAACTGTGCGTTTGAGTAATTTAATATCATTGTTGAAATAAATGCAGAAAGGATAATAACACTTCTTTGAAGTAATTTTTTTTTCATGTTTTTTTGTTTTAATGTTGTTTGTATAAAATTCTGAACTGTAAATTAGTAATATATTTTGCAACGGTAATTAATATCAGATTAATATAGGAAATATTTTTTCAATTCATGATTTTACAATTACAAAATCATGGTTGGTGATCCAATCGAAACTAGCAGTACTTGTCCAAATTTCTTTGGCAATTTCTAGAATAAGCAACTTGTTTAAAAATTAAATTATAAAGTCCCGCCCTACTAGTATAAGTGACGGAACTTTATCATTTAATCAGAAATTACTATTGTTTTACAATTTTAGTAACACTTCCATTATCTTGATCATCACACTGAATAAAGTATACTCCTTTTGGAAGATTACGGATACTAATTTTTCCTGTTCCAGAAATATTTCCCTGCCATACTTGCTGACCAAATGCATTTAATAATCGAATAGTCATAGGATTACCGATGCTTCTTTGGGTATGAATATTAATAATATCATTTGCAGGATTGGGATAAACTTTTATGCTACCCAATTTTGTAATAGCAGCATCTGTTGGTAATTCCTTTGGGTTACTACAATTGAGTTTTGCCTGAGAACAGATAAGGCCGGTTTTATAATAGTATTTTGTTTTCCCAAGCGAAATTAAATTGAAGTTATTATTAATAAATGGTTGTATTTGTTGATTTATCAAAGAGATAGGAATATTCTTCGGAGGATTAGGAACACAATAGTCAGTACAAGTTGCTCCCTGATAAGTAGCCTTTAGAATATGAGAAGAACTTGTACCTGTTGGTAAGTCCAAAGAAGAAAACATGAAAACTCCAGGAGAAGAAGGTGTACTATCAATATCAAGCGCAAATAAACTGTCTATTTTCATGGCGTTATAGTGATAACTATTTATTGCAACACCATTTTGTTTGACCCTATACAAAAGTTGTTGAGGGCCTGTGGCTGAATAAACAGGGCCTGCAATATAATATTCATAAGAAACAATACCGGCAGCAGTTGTAGGCAATTTCCGTTCAAGGACATCAAAACCTTTAGAATCAAATTGAGCTCCAGTTGAACTAGTGGCCCTAAGCAATGTTTGCCAGTTAATAATCCCAGTTGCAGATGCAACTTTCAATAATAACATATTAAACATTGGCGCAGCTCCTGGAAAAGATAAATTTGAATGTCCACCAACTATCAAAGCACCACTTCTGGTAAGCCTAACCGCTTTAAATTCATCATCTGAAGCTGCATCATAAATATTTGCCCATATTAGACCACCTGTACTACTTAAACAAAAAATCAAACCATCTACATTTGGACCACTTGTAAGTCTATCCTGGTGCGTACCAACTACATATAACTTGCCAGTGGAACTTTCTTCACAGAGTTGTCTTGCAGCACATCGTGCAGACAATCCGCCACTTGTTGTGAGATCAAATAGATAAGTCATTGCCCAAATTACAACGCCGCTCGCATTTACTCTTGCAACAAAACACCTTACATTACTTGAGACAGTATCGGTGGATTCTCCACAAATGAGAAAAGTATTGTTCATGAAATTTGATCTTCTCACACACCAAGCCGTATCGGCACCATTACCAAAATTTAATGCAACAGCAGCTGACACATTCCCAATAGAGCTTATTCTCGCAAAAAGTGCATCGCTGCCTCCAAAAGCCATTGCTCCAGTTCTATAGTTACTTGTTACAGCACCAACTGTTACAAATCCACCATCACCGGTTGTTTTTTTTATTTCGGCAACTCCATTTGCCGAACTGTGAAATGGCTGTAAGGCAGTATTTTTAAACTCATAGCCTACGTTAATAGGAACTGTACTTCCATCTCTGGTAGTTTTAACAAACCTCAATCTATCGGTAAGATCTGTTGCACTACTCGGGAACTTTGATCGATAAGACGTACCAACGCTTACCAAGAAATTGCTATCTGGAGGAGCGTCAAAATTTAGCGCCGTTCTTAATCCTGAATTAAAAATTTCATCTCTTAAAATTGTGCTAGGTGTAGTGGTAACATTGTAATACCTCTGGAAATATTGAGCATTTCCACCAAAAGAAATTATTAGCAAAATCAACAATAATTGCTTTTTCATAAAAAAAATATTAAGGTGAGGAATAGAAAATTCTAAATATAAAGTTAAAATAAAGGAATTGCATTACATAATTTTTCTACACAAAGTTCAAAAAAAGAAAAGCAATCAATAAATTTATTTGAATATACGTCGTCATATAAAATTTTCAATTAAGTATTCGAGTTCATTTTCCTCGCCCAACTATAAAACTGAAAACCTATAATTTCATTAGCCTTAATCCAATTAATAGCTAGCCCTTCACACTGAAACATGAAGCAAAAAATGACAAAAAAAAGAGGCACATGCCCCTTTTTTATAATTTATTTAAACTCGGAAAACTATTTGGTTATCCCTAATTTAGCTTCCATGCTTAATGTAGCATGGGGAACAGCACGAAGACGTGCTTTGTCAATCAACTTACCTGTTACCCTGCATATTCCATAGGTCTTATTCTCTATTCTCATGATTGCTTTCTCCAGATGATCAATAAAGGTAATTTGGCGGCTCGCCATTTGACTTAATTGCTCTCTTTCCATACTCATTCCACCATCTTCCATTGTCATATATCGGTTATCCGTTTCATCTCCTCCCATTTCATCTCTACGGGTAATCAACCCTTGTAAATAGACTAATTCCTTCTTTGCCGATTCTAACTTTTTGTTGATCAAATCTCTGAATTCATTTAAATCATTGTCGCTATAACGCATAGAAGGACCTTGTGGTACTGATGCTGGTGCGTCAAGAACACTTTTTAGAAAATCAGGCTCATAATGAACTTTATTATCTGTTGAAGTCTTGGGAATTACAACTGGTTTAGAAGGTTTAGGTGGTTTAGAAACAGCTTTCGGAGGAACCACTTTTGGAACTGATACACTAGAAACCGGTGCCTTAACAGCTATCGGTTTGGGAGTTTCAACCTTTTTTGCTACTGCTTTTGGAGCTTCAACAGGTTTTGTTGTTTTCTTTTCTGGTACGGGTGCTTTCTTCACTTGAACGATCGATTTTTTGGGTTCCGGTATAGCTGCCTTTTGAGGAACAGGTTTACTGGCTACTTTTTTATTTACTTTATTTACTACAACAATCTTCTTTTTATTGTCCGCAACAACTTTTTTTGCTGATTGCGTTACTTTTTTATTAGCTACGACCTGTGCTTTTACCGGGGCTGATTTACCAGTTTTACTGGTTGCAACCTTTACAGGCGCAGCTTTTACTGCAACTTTAGAAACTTTTACAGCTGGTTTTACTTTTACAGCTGGTTTAGCAGATTTAGCGACAGGTTTAGCAGATTTAGAATTAACCTTTACTGCTTTTAAGAGTTTCTTGGTAGCCATTAGCTTATGTTTTTTTAATTACACTAACTTTTAGCGGATTATCATTGATTTCAATAATTGTACCCTCTTTAATCTCTGATACAAAATCAATTGAATCTGCTAAAATTTCGGCGCAAATATAGTTTTTATATTCATTTATAGAATGAATGATTTGCACATTTTCTTCTATCTCAATATTAATCCTATCTGTTACTTCAAAACCAATATCCTTTCTGAAGTTCTGAATCCGGTTAATGAACTCTCTTGCCTCGCCCTCTTTTTTTAATTGATTAGAAATTGTAATATCCAATGCAACTGTTAATGAACCTTTTCCGGCAACACTCCAACCTGGAATGTCTTCAGCAGCTATCTCTACATCAGACAGTTGCAAGGTAAGAGGTTCACCTCCTACATCCAAAATAAATTTTCCATCTTTTTCCAATGTCGTAATATCATGCTGTGTAAACGCTGCTAATGCGGCTGAAACAGATTTCATCTTTGGTCCAAGCCTCTTACCTAATGCAATAAAATTCGGTTTGATTTTTTTATTAATTAAACCTTCAGTTTCTACCAAATACTCCAACTCCTTAACATTCACTTCACTTTTGATAAGGTCCTCAACTTTTTTTAATTGATCCATCATCGTGGGATTGAGCACCGGAATGAGCACTTTTTGCAAAGGCTGACGAACTTTTATATTTACTTTTTTTCGAATGCTAAGAATTAATGAAGAAGCATCTTGCGCCATCTGCATTCGCTGCTCTAAATCACTATCAATTACAGATTCCATTACAACAGGAAATTCAACATGGTGAACACTTTCTGCTTTAAACCTTCCAGTTACTGCATTCAAGCTGCTGAAAACCTCATCGCTAAAAAACGGAGATATTGGCGCCATTAAACGAGTTATCGTCTCTATGCACTCATACAAGGTTTGGTAAGCTGCAATTTTATCATTTGCATATTCTCCCTTCCAGAACCGACGACGACAAAGGCGAACATACCAGTTACTGAGATGTTCATCTACAAATTCCTCAATAGCACGGCCTGCTTGGGTTGGTTCATAATCATCAAGGCTTTCGGTTACGGTTTTTATTAATGAATTTAGTGAAGAAAGAATCCAACGATCAATTTCTGGTCGATCTTTTAACTGTATATAATCTTCCTTAAAAGCAAAACCATCCAAATTGCTATACAATGCAAAGAATTGGTAGGTATTATATAAAGTTCCAAAAAATTTCCTTTGAACTTCCTGAATGCCATTGATATCAAACTTAAGGTTATCCCAAGGACTTGCATTGGTAATCAGGTACCATCGAGTAGCATCTGCACCATATTTTTCTATGGTAGCAAAAGGGTCAACAACATTGCCAAGCCGCTTACTCATTTTGTTTCCATTCTTATCAAGAACCAAACCATTAGAAACCACCGTTTTATAAGCTCTACCATCAACTTTTGCAATTGACAAACCGGACTTTTGCAATTCCTCCTCCACACTTTCTTTTATCAAACTTCCAATGGCATGTAAAGTATAGAACCAACCTCTAGTCTGATCAACCCCTTCTGCTATGAAATCCGCCGGATAGTTCTGTGCAAATATTTCCTTGTTCTCAAATGGAAAATGCCATTGAGCATATGGCATTGCACCACTATCAAACCATACATCTACCAGGTCTGGGATGCGTTTCATAGGTTTGCCACCAGGGCTTATCAACACAATCTCATCTACGTAAGGCTTGTGCAAGTCAAGGATGCTTCCATGCTTGTAGTTTTTATTCACATCTCCACCTAAAATTTCGGTTGCTTTTAATATACCCGCATTCAACTCCTCAATACTTCCAATACAAATTTCTTCATCTCCATCTTCTGTCCTCCAAATAGGTAACGGCGTTCCCCAGTAACGGCTACGACTGAGATTCCAATCTACCATATTCTCAAGCCAATTACCAAAACGCCCTTCGCCGGTTGATTTCGGTTTCCAGTTTATGGTTTTATTTAACTCAACCATTCTATCTTGCAGGGAAGTAGTCTTAATAAACCATGCGTCTAATGGGTAGTACAAAATTGGCTTATCTGTCCTCCAACAATGCGGATAGCTGTGCTCGTATTTTTCAACTTTAAAAGCCCTGTTTTCTTTTTTAAGCTTTACGGAAATGTCAACATTCACATCTTCATAAGCCTTGTCATCTTTATAATTCTTTACAAAACGATGGCTAAATTCTCCCATTCCATCAACAAATTTTCCTTCCCGGTCAACCATAGTCAGAATTCCGATATTGTATTTCTTTCCAACTCTATAATCATCTGCACCAAATGCAGGTGCGGTATGAACAATACCGGTACCATCTTCTGTAGTAACAAAATCGCCAAGCAGCACCCTGAAAGGTTTAGCATCTGCAGTGCCTTCTAAAATCTTTTCAATTGAATTGGCGTCATAAGGTAATAGTTGTTCGTATTCCATCCCTTCCAATGATGCACCTTTAAATTTGTCAAGAATTTGCCAAACAATCACTCTATTTTCCTTCTTATCAAAAAAGTTGTCCTTATATGAAAAATCAATTTCCTTCAAAGCATTATCAAAAAATTCTAGGTTTTCATCTAAAATTGTGGAACGACGGGCAGAATTAAAGCTATAATCTCCGACTATTAGTTCTGAGGTCGCTTCAAAATTGCTTCCTTTTCCAAAAGCAAAATATTTTGAAAATAACTTCTTCGCAACAATTACATTACAAGGAAGTTGAGTGGAAGGGTTAATTGTTTTTACTAACCAATAATCTATTTCTGGACCAACAGTTAAGCCCAGATTTGATGGTAATGTCCACGGAGTAGTTGTCCATGCTAAAAAGAAAATTTCGTGAGAGTGATAGGGAGAAGCTACTTTATTTTCAACAAATTCAAAAAGGAACTTTGATTTCTCATTTTTTATAGCCTTGAACATAGCTACTGCCGATGTATCCTTTACATCTTTGTAAGTGCCGGGTTGGTTTAGTTCATGCGAACTAAGACCGGTTCCTGCTGCCGGGCTATATGGCTGAATGCTGACACTTTCGTATAAAAGTCCTTTAATGTACAGTTGTTTCAATATCCACCATAAAGATTCAATGTAGTTATTCTCAAATGTGATGTAAGGATTCTTCAAATCAACCCAATAACCCATTTTAACAGTAAGGTCGTCCCATTTGTCTTTGTATTTGAGCACTTCTTTTCGGCAGGTCTCATTGTATTCAGCAATAGATATTTTCTTTCCAATATCTTCTTTTGTAATACCCAGCATTTTTTCCACTCCCAATTCTACCGGCAATCCGTGCGTATCCCATCCGCCTTTTCGTTTTACCTGAAAACCCTTCATTGTTTTATAACGACAAACCAGGTCTTTCAAAGTTCTTGAAATAACGTGGTGAATGCCGGGCATCCCATTGGCACTTGGAGGGCCTTCATAAAAAACAAATGGTTCAGCACCTTCTCTCAATTCAACACTATGTTGAAATGCTTGGGTATCCTCCCACTTCTGCAACATTTCTTTCTCAATGGCAGGTAGGCTCAACCCTGAAAATTCTTTATATTTTACACTCATATCCTTAGTCGTCTCTGCTTATTTAAAGGGTGCAAAGGTAAGGGAACAAGTGATGAAGATTATAAGCAATATTTACGTAATATTATATGGATATCTTGGCCGATCTATTCAGAAAAATCAGTTAAAGCTTTTTTTATCCGGTTAATCGTTTCTCCTCTGCCAATAATTGATGCTATATCAAAAACAGTTGGTCCAAATTTGCCACCTACCAGCATGATCCTAAAGGGCAATTGAAGTTCGCCTGCTCTTATTTCTTTTTCAATGGCTGTATCTTTAAATAATGTTTCAATGTTACCAGCATTCCAATCCTCCAAAACAGTGAATTTTTCTGAAACAATATCAAAAAACATTGATTTATCCTCATTCCATTTAGGTTTTACTGACGCCACGTCTAAAACTTCCGGAGCTTTGAAAAAGAAAGAAGCTTGCAGGTAAAAATCGGTCAACAATGTACATCGGTCTTTTACAAGTTCTAAAATTTGAAAGAACTTATTT
>JANMZN010000483.1:0-7149 GCA_031383285.1 Segetibacter sp. | reverse complement strand
TATGCGGTAGACCTACTACCATCTTCTATTCAGCATTGAACAGAACTATCTTAGGTTCAGTTCATTCGTGACACACCCAACGTAGGCAAAAGCCTTTTTGAATTTACCGACGAAGCCCGCTACAACGATTATGTGTTGATAGAGACATCCCCAAACACGGGTGGTGGCAATACGCCTCCGCCTACTCCTTCGGCATAATTTTTTTTTAAAGCTACAGTAGATGCAAACTAGCCAACCGATATAGAAGTTGGCTAGTTTTTTTTGTAATAAACAGTAAGGTTGAATATCAGGGATTTGCGCAGCAGATAACATGCATTTTTTATCTTTCGACCTAATTTGTTTTATCACCACATGGCAGTCTGCCGGTGGTAACAGCGGCAAAGGCGGAAGAATTTATGGGCGTTCTAAAAGAGGGGGTGCCGAAGAACCCACTTAAATAAGTGTTTTTGAAAGTCTACATTTTCTCAAACATTATTACGGTTTGTTTCTTATCATCAGATGTCAATCTTAAAAAATAATTTCCCTTTTGTAAAGAAGATACATTCAAACCTAACAATGACTTTCCTTTCTCTGTAATGTAATTTTGTGACAAAATAATTCTTCCATTTTCTGTAATAATCTGTATGTCTATACTATTTTTTTGTTCATAAACTACTTCCAACTGCAATTTATCTTTCACCGGGCTAGGATAGATTCTTGCATAAAATCCACCGACATTGTTAATAGTTTTAACTGGACTAAATTCAAACGTTCCATCTTTATCAACCATCTTTAGTCTGTAGTAATTAAAACCAATGGTAGGTAAAGTATGAATGAAGCTGTAGTTGTTGGTTTGTTGAGTTCCTAATCTTTTGACTTTACTAAGTAAAATGAAATCAAAAGCGTTAGTAGAATGCTGTACTTCAAAGTAATTACAATTTAATTCTAAGCTTGTTAGCCAATCAAGTTCAACTTGCTTATCTGTTTTGAGTTTTGCACTAAATGATATCAGTTTAACTGGTAAACCTGTGCCGGTAAAAGGCTGTTGAACACCTTCATTGATTTTAGCATTACTCCCAACATAATTCTCATCAAATGTTTGTCCAATCGAAAAAGTCATAGTACCACTAGAACCTGTAGCTGTACCACCACTTGTTACAGTATTGGATTGACCAAAAGCATTCATAAACAAATTAAATAAAATAAAAAACAAAGTCATTATCAGTTTCATAAAATCAGTTTTATGTGAATGTAAAAGTTTACCAACAGTTCTGCCAAGTTGTACCATCATAAACCCGTAGTTTATTTAAACTATTATCAAAATAAATATCCCCCTTGCTCGGATTTGATGGAGAAGTGCTTCTCGGCTCTAAGCGCATTACATCATTGATATGAAGTTTTCGTTGTGGTTGTATATCAATTCCGATATTTCCGTTTGCACCGAATATGTTCGCTAAATTGCCATCAACTCCTATTCTTATTAAGCCCCAGTTTCTACTAGCTCCTTGGGCTTTTGAAATCTCGAATATCGCACCTCCATCTGCAAGCCCTCTTATCGTTCCAATTGCAGGGTCTCCTGGATTGTCGGTAACATAGCCGTTTGCTTTAAAGGTTGATTGATTTAAACTTGTTCCTGCAAGTTCAAGCCAAGAATTTGGAGATGCAACTCCTATACCTACTTTTCCTTTATTGTAGTATATGCTTGAGCCGTT
This sequence comes from Segetibacter sp., assembly GCA_031383285.1. GTDB lineage: Bacteria > Bacteroidota > Bacteroidia > Chitinophagales > Chitinophagaceae > Segetibacter. The sequence goes on along the minus strand of JANMZN010000483.1, from coordinate 5,458 downwards.
CTTGCGCCACAATGATGTATCTCCCGAATTCTCCGCATAGAATGCATAAGGAACTGTCATGAGTTGTTGCGTACCGCTTATAGTGTATGATGTTCCTCCTGTTGGGTCTGTTTCAGTTTTAATAAAATAAACGCCTGTTGCCCAATTAATTGATGAAAAGCTACCTGATACTATCGTTCCTGTTCCCACTGCAATAGTTATCAAACCATTACTATTGCTAGTTGGTGTTTGGCTTTCAACATAAACAGCAGTACCATTAATTGAGTCTTTGAGAACACTTATTCGCATTCCTACAGTTGTATTTATTATTAAATTATTACTTGCATTACGTATTACAGCTTGAAAACTCATTTTTTGAGGAGTTTGAGCTGCAACGTTTAAACAAATAATTATTCCAACTATGCATTGTAATAACTTTTTCATTTGGTGGAGTTTTGATTATTTAAATTAGTAATTTATTTTTTCTTAGGTTACGCATGAAGCGCCAATTTGTATTATAATTCGCAATATAGCATAAAACACTAGTATTAAAAATCAACTTTTCAGTGTTATTCATTTTGAATTGCAATTAGAACAATCCGATTTTATAGCAATCGTTTTAACCCCTTATTACCAATTGTACTTTCAATTTTTTTTTGAATTTGTCTTCTTTACATGGTTCATGTGTTAGTCAAAGTCCCAAGCTTATGTAAACAGCGCAGGTTCCCTTGCAGAAGGACCCCATGCGGAAAAGAAACTTTCTATCTAAAAGTTTTTTGGTTGAAATTCACCTGCAGCAAACTTCTTCAATCTTGTAAAGGTTTCTCTTATCATCAACGTCCAGTATCTTTATATTGCGAGCAACTATATCTATCCCTTTGTTTCGCATTTCATTATTAAAGAAATTAGTGGCATCTACTACCGCTAAATTTGCTGCATCTAACAAGTCTTCAAATCCAGGTAGAATCATTTGATTAGTATAGGTATAAGCCACTTTAACAATGCAATCTATCTTTCTTCCGTCACATTTTATATACCACTTAAAAAGAAAGAAAAAAGAGCCATCGCTATTAACCGTTTCTTTTTCAAGATAGCCGCCAATTAAATCACATCGGTCGTTTATACTTCCAAAGAAATTAGTTCCTTCAATCAGAAGTTGTTCTTTATCAGTTTCATCTTTATGAAAGCAAATTGGTCCTTTTTCAATTTTCATAGTTTTATTTTAGTTTAAATTTTTTTAAATACTAATCTGATGTACATTGTAAAACTCCATTTATAACAGGGTGTATCCTTGTAGGATCGTCTTTAGATACCATTTCACCTGAAAAATTTGCAGACAATTTCTTTTGACCATTGTTTTCTGAATAAGATGTTATCGTAAAAAAAATCTCTGCTACAGAAGGGCGTGTGATAAAATATAATGTGTCATTGGGGCTTTTCGACATAGCAGCGACATAGTTATTATCATAAGCCGAATTAAAAACTCCTTGAACAATAGAAGTGGATGGCATTTTAATATAAACTTCTATACTGTCCCGGTTGTCTATATCAATCCCTCCAATTATTAAATATGTACTGGCTCCAATTCTTGAAGTGGCAAAACGTTGTATATCCCCGTGTAAGGTCAGCGATGATAGTTTGTAAGAAAAAGTTCCAGAAACGGTTGTTGCATTTGGTGGCGCATCTTCCTTTGTACAACTCAAAAAAAGCAAAGCGAAGGAAGCAATTGAAAAAAATTTCATTCATTCAAGTTTTAAAGTTTTAGATAAATTCTACTCCCCAATTACAGCTACCGGCATTTCGAGAAAAAGCCACCGTCGTCAAACAAATATACACATTAGTTTTTATTCTAAAAGAGATCTCACTGATTTCCTCCCTCGTTAGCGTTATCACCAACAGGTAGTTTGCCGGTAATAACACCGGCAAAGGCGTAATTGATTTTGTTTCCACCACCCCTACTGCCCTACCAAAAACACTGCATTGCAAAACAACAACCTGCCTCCTTCCCAAAATTGCCTGAAGAGTGGATTGTCTGCCATCAAAACAACGGATCCGCTGCCCATCTCCATTACGCCAAATACCAATCCATCTACCAGTTTTTGCTTTACCTTGTTGCCGGCAAAGCCGGTTACATAATTGTCCTTTTTTATAACGCCAACATTCCAGCCGTCTTTGAGGTATTCAAACACTTTTGCATCTTGTTTCAGTGTATAATAATTGTCCGGGTAGCCAAATGCCAACGGATGGCTGTTGTCTAACTGTACCTTGTAAATAGCACCCGGAATGTTGTTGCTCAGTTCATCCCGCTCACGGTTTTCGTACCTTTTCAGCAAAGCATAATCTACCTTGTTTTTATCCTTGTCATCTTCTTTATCGGCTTCTTTTACCTTTACGCCCCATTCGGCATCGGCCAGTTTCTGTACTGCATTTTCCATAGCTATCAGGGTACCACCTGCGCTTACAAAGTCTTTCAGCTTTTCTTTGATGCCCTTGTTGTCTAAGCTGCCATAATAACCATCAGGCATAATCAGCACATTGTAATTCTTCAAGCTTAACCTGCCAAGTGCATCTGCATTGAGCAACGATATCGGATAATCCAAATACTGGTCAAACAAATTCCATACTTCACCGGCAGACAACGAGGATACTTCTTCGCCGGTTAACAATGCCACCCGTGGCGCCTTTATAAACCGGATATCAGGCGAACCAAAATCGGGGCCTTTGTCCATGAGACCGGTAGTAACAGACTCCGCTTCTATATCATTTTTGGCGGCAAAATCATTTAGCAGATTTGGCAGATTTAGCGGATTTCCTTTTTGCAATAAAATTAAAGTCCCTCTGCTGTACATCGTTTTATTGTAGGTAAATGGCTTTTCTGCATATCGAACTTTTACACCATGGCGCAATAAGTGGCCCATCAGCTTTACAGCGTTTACCGAATTGTATTTAATGAGGTAACCATAAGTAGAAGCAGCTATCGGTTTTGGTGATGTGATCGTTTGAAACGGGTGCATATTGATAGGCTCTTTTACGGCATACGCATCTACATTGTAGGCGTAAGGAATGGACCAAGCAGTAATGTCATAGGTGTTGGAGTCTGCCAAAACACTCTGCGGTTCCAATAATACTTTTGCCATTACCCCATGAGGCTGCGCAGCAGCAACAGCCATGTTGTAGCGCTTCAATTGTATCTTTTCTTCTTTGCCATTGGCATAGTTCCTTCCTTTACCATCAGTAGCTGTAATGCTGCCATATTCTATGCCGTTTGCTTTTAACAATGCGCCAATGCTTTTCATTTTTACGGCGTCATCACTTGTCAGAATATAGGCTTTGTAAGGGTTATTCTTTCCTGCCCGGCTATCATCATAAAATTTTTTAAACTCAGCAACCAATTGGTCTGCGTGCAAAGAAGCTACCTCAATAGTGGAGATGCCTGTGGTATAGTGGTGATTGATCCGATCAACCAACGTAAGGGTATCGCCGGTATTTGTTACTACAGACAGACCTCCCCTGCTGTGTCCGCCTTGCTCAAAGGTCATGCCGATAGCACCATTGTACAAAGGATAGGTATCGCCATAGCTTGGATAAAAAAGATCAAACCGTTCTTTGGTAAAATAGAGCCAACCATTGTCATCAAAATAGCGGGCATTGTTCTTACCAATGTATCCCTGAAACTCCCGCTGCCATGGCGTTATTGCTTCATGAAAAGGTTCTGCTGCCGGTGCAAAATAATAGGGTTCATTGTACCCCTGCTCGTGAAAGTCAACATGAATTTGTGGCAACCATTGGTTGTATTTGATCATTCGCTGCTGGGTCTCTACCTGTGTTTGCCATGCCCAATCGCGGTTGAGGTCAAAGTTGTAATGATTGCTTCTGCCGCCGGGCCATGGTTCGCTGTGTTCACGAGATTGGGGGTCGGCGTTCATATTGCTGCCTACAGTGGTATTGAACCAGTTGACATAGCGGTCTCTGCCATCGGGGTTAAGGCAGGGGTCTATAATGACCACGGTGTTCTTCAGCCATTCTTTGGCCTGTAGGTTAGCTGGATTTACCAATGAATAAAAAGTTTGCATAGCCGCCTCTGAGGACGAAGGTTCATTTCCATGAACATTGTAGCTTAACCATACAATGGCAGGTGCATTGTTTATTACAGGCGATTGTTTGTCTGTACTTGTTCCTGCCAACCTTAGATTATTGGTCCTTATTTCATCTAATTTGATCAAATTTTGCGGAGCGGTTACATAAAACAACAACAACTCTCTTCCTTCATTTGTCTTGCCGTATGGCTCTGATTTTACCATGTCCGGTTTTGCCTGGGCCACCGCTTTCATGTAAGCCGCTATTTTGTAATGTGGCGTAAATCGGGTTCCTAATTTATACCCTAAAAATTGCTCAGGCGATTGGAGCAACTGACCATTTGAAATAAAGGCAAATAGCAGGGCTGCTGTTGTTACAAGAAATCTTTTCATAAAAAAAAATAAAGTGGTGAAAGTAAGTAATGTTCAAATTTGATGGAAGGTAAAATTTAAAAGACTTTGAGGGCAGCAACAAACAAATAGTTTTTGTTTACTTTACAAATCTTAAATCGCCATATGAAAAAAATGCTATTCGCAGGATTGCTGCAATGTTGGATCATTGGGAATGCTCAAACGAAAACTCCTCTTTTTATTTCAGATAGTTTGGATACGTACATCAATCAAGGTTTAAAAGACTGGCATATTCCCGGATTGGCCATTAGCATCATTAAAGATGGCAAACCGGTGGTAATGAAAGGTTTTGGCGTAAGGGATCTGGAAAACAAAGAACCGGTGGACGAGAACACCCTCTTTATGATAGCAAGCAATAGCAAACTATTTACAGGCACGGCATTGGCACAACTAGAGTACAACAAAAAACTATCGCTGGATGATAAGATAACCAAATACTATCCTGATTATGCAGTGTACGATAGCAATAGTACCGCACTCGTTTCCATAAGAGATATGCTAAGCCACCGAATTGGAACAAAAACTTTTCAGGGTGATTTTATTTTTTGGAACAGTAACTTAAGCCGAAGGGAGATTATGAAAAAAATGAAGCTGCTGAAACCCTCCTTTCCTTTCAGGCAGCAATATGGTTATTGCAATAGTTGCTTTATGACTGCCGGAGAAATTATTCCGATGGTAACCAATAAACCATGGGAGGTTTATGTGTATGACAGTATCCTTGCCCCGTTGGGAATGACCAACACCTACACATTAACTCAGGGTTTTAACCTGAGAAAAAACATAGCTAAACCCTACACCAACGCCTATACAGGCAACCTTATCTTGATGCCATTCGATAATATTGACAATATTGGAGCAGCGGCTAGCATAGTTAGCAATGTAAAGGACTTAAGCAAGTGGCTCACCATGCAGTTGGATAGTGGTCGATTGGAAGGGAAAAGAATTTTACCATGGGAGGTATTGCAGAAAACAAGAGATGTAAATATTGTTAC
>JANMZN010000534.1:0-1562 GCA_031383285.1 Segetibacter sp. | reverse complement strand
AGCAGCAGTTGGAAACGAGGCAAGCTGCAGACACTGCAACAACAGCTAAAGGTGACCATTACCAATACGCCCATCAAAACCCTGTTGCGCAAATGCCCCTGTTGCAAAACCGGTACACTGATAGCACAGGAAAAATTTGGTAGCAGAGGACCGCCCAAAAAATATTTATTGAAAAAACAACCTGCACCTGTCCCGCAGCCATAGCGGGATGGGTAGGGGCACTTATGTGCTATTGCCATACAAACAGGTTCATTACTGCCAAAACCTGCTATAACAAAAGGCAGTACATAAAAAAACAGGCTCTCCGCCTGCTATCCACCCTCACACTTGCGCACGATAACTCCATAATAGCAGTCACCCTAAAAATTTGCCGGTTTCGTTCAACACCGGTTTCATTTCTTGCCCGTTGGGCAAAACGAAACCTTAGTTATTGGTGGCAGTAATTCTAAGTGTGAAGGGAAGGTGGCTCGTCTGGACTGCCATAAAGATTAAGCTTATGTGGTTGTTGTTCCATAAGTTTTGTAAGCTTCTCATAATAGGAGCCACCTAAGTCTATTGAAAAAATATTTGGTGATTTTGTTTCTACGAAAGGAAGTGATTTTAGTGTTTCAAAGCTTAGTTGAGTATAAGCATTATCAAGATATAGCTTTAAGCAAGTACTTCTGGTTGATAAGAACTCTTTTAAATAAAAAATTAAGCTTTTAGCGAATTCGACTTTCTTTGAAATATCAAAAAATGGAGTGAAAAAAAACCCGTCAAATGAAATAAGGTCTTTTCCATTTAACACTTCACTATAAACTAAGGCAAAAACATCTATACAATCGTCTTGTATGCCTCTAAATATGTAAAAACTTCGAACAGGAACAGAAAGCTTCTGCCTTTGGTTAACAGAGATTACATTATGTTTTTCGTAAAAGGTCAAGGTGTCATTCCATGTGAAGTCAGAAAAAATATTTTGATAGTCTAATTTAATCGGACCAGTAAAATATTTATCTATATAAGCTAATTGTTTCGGTAACGAAAAAGTATATAATGTCTTAGTCACTACGTCTTTTAAGACCTTCACTTGGTCAAAATACTCAACTTTGATATCCTTATCAGAAATTGCTTTTCGAAGTAAAGTCAGAAACAGCCGTACATCTAAACATAGAAAAAATGCAGTCTCAATTGTGTGTAAAAGTCTTATTGACAATTCTTCTTGACACCAAGGTTTAAAAATCACGATTTCAAAACCTTGTATTTCACCAAAACATTTGCATTCAAAATTGAAGAAGATGTCATCAGGAATAGATTTAATGTCTCCAAACATTGAAAAATGCATTGTTAGTTCCAAAGGAGACATATCATCTACATTTCTAAAGCTAATAAAGCTTTTAGGAACTTGAATATTTAGGAAGAAATAATAATAATTATTTTCTCCATCATGATTAACACCGCATTTACCCTCATGCTTTAAGTAAGCAGTTATTTGTTCTGGTAAAATCAATCTTGGTGATGCCATTTTAATGTCTTGTCCTGAAATAGGTTGACCATTTTTGAATAAAATTTGTTGTAGGTTTTCT
>JANMZN010000525.1:0-9665 GCA_031383285.1 Segetibacter sp. | reverse complement strand
TCCGCCACCCTTTGGATCGGCAGATAATAAAAAAGCTAATTGAAACATTGATTCTATTTTTTATTTGGTATTAAAATGAGATCCTTTGAAAGGACCTTTTTTGATTTGTGTAAAGAATTATTAATTGAATCCTTTTTTATTTCAGATTCAGTTTTTGTACTGATTGTTCCTTTGAAATACAAATATTGCAAATCGGGTTTTGAATTTGAAGTCACTAATATGTTTTTATAAAAGGTTCCTTCTGCTTTATTCTGGCTATCAAAAATTGCTGTTATTACACCATCTTTACCCACAGGAATAGCTTCTTTTGGATAATCAGCTACAGTACATCCACAACCAGGTCTCGCAGAAATAATTAATAGAGGGTTTCTTCCGACATTCTTAAAACGAAATTTTATTTCTGACTTTTCACCCGGTTTGATGGTTCCTACATCTACCAATGAGTCAATCCATTCTACAACAGTAAATTTAGACGTATCTTTTGAGGCAGCATTAAGCAAAGAAGCTTTTGGTGACTTCATATCATTGTTCCCGCATGAAACGAGACCAATAATGATGGTCATCAGCGATAAGATGTAACCAATTCTTAAATGATTAAGCATCCTGCTTAAATTTTATTTTTTGTATTTTATTCTGGCTGTCCAACTCTTTATGAATGCTATCTAAAATGCCATTTACAAATTGTCCACTCTGCGGGGTACTATATGCCTTTGCCAAATCTATATATTCATTGATAGTAACTTTGGTAGGGATGGTTTCAAAATATAACAGTTCGCAAATGCCCATCTCCATCAAAATCATATCCAATACTGCAATTCTATCTGCATCCCAGTTTTTCAACTTTGGTTTTATCAGTTCAAGTGTATATTCCTTTTTATCACGGGTTGTTTTTAGCAGGTTGGTAGCAAATTCCCATTTGTCTGGAGAAAGCATATCCTGTAAGTTATAACTGCCGGTTTTTTGAAGATAATTTAGCATCAATTGATTCATCATTTCTGCATCATCATCCCAATTGGTAAAGTGCTCTTCAATATGGCTAATGAAATCTTCGGAAGGAAGCATTAACTGCGTAAAAATAAAAATAATGATATCTCTCTCAGCTTTCTTTTCACGGCCTTGTTCCTGCAGGTAGGTCTCATATTCAGGAGTAGTGGCGAGTTCATTGTACAACTTCTTTACCTGATTTTTACTGTCATCGGTAAGATGAGGTTTGTCATCTTCAATTGCTTTTTTGAAAGAGGCGTTTTCTAATATTTTCCATAGGTATTGGTTGCCTGCCAGCCGGGTATTAACATTCAAATCCGCTTCGGAAGGAAGGTTTTTGTTGGCTCGTCTTACAGAATCCGTTTCGCAGTAGCGGGCTACTTCTGTAAGCACATAAAGCAGGTATATAAAAAGATGTCTTGAGGCTTCTATTTGTTTTTTTAGCAATCTAACTGCATCGCCGTTGTTTGTTTCGTTTTCCACTGTATTCAAGGTATAAAGTGTCTGCATCACCTTAACCCTGATATTTCGTCTACTGATCATCTAAAGAACTTTTATTTGGGATGCGAAGATAGGGATTAGCGGTTGGCTGCTAATCAATAGATGGTAAGAAAATGCAAATGTTATCCGACTGCCAAGTGAAATAGTTTGATTTAATAATATTTTTCGTGCATATTAGCAAAGCTTTGAGCGCATATTGATTAAATGATAAGCAATAATAAGGTTGATGATTTATTTCCATCTAACATGCCATTCTTTTTTATAACTAACGTGAAATCTTCTAATCTTTGAAATCAGGGTACATTTATTTCTTCATTGGTTAAAATCTTACTGATATTTGAAAGCTATAAGATGATTACATTTTTTTAGAATAAAAAAAAGGGAATTTTCAAACATGAAAAGAATGGTCTTAAAAGATTGCATATGCTAAAAGATAGCTTTGGTCGGGTACACGATTATTTGCGGATTTCGCTCACTGATGTCTGCAATTTCAGGTGCCAATATTGTATTCCCGACGAAAACGCACATTTCATGCCTTCTGCCCGCTTAATGCAAGCCGAAGAGATTGATATGATAGTTGAAGCATTTGTAAAAATGGGCGTAAAAAAAATTCGGCTGACTGGCGGGGAGCCCCTTATCCGAAAAGATGCATCAGATATAATACTAAGATTAGCAAAATATCCGGTTGAACTTACATTAACAACCAATGGTACAGGCATTAAGGAATTTATACCGGTTTTTAAAGAAGCTGGAATAAAATCGATTAATGTAAGTCTGGATACTTTGAAAAAGGAAAAGTTTTTTTCCATCACCAGAAGAGATGTTTTTGAAAAAGTTTGGAACAATATTCACCTATTAATAGCAGAAGGATTTCATGTGAAAGTAAATGCGGTAGTCATGCGTGGAATTAACGATGATGAAATTCTGGACTTTATTGAATGGACGAAAGTTCAACCCGTACATGTTCGATTTATTGAGTTTATGCCTTTTGATGGCAATCTATGGAACGACAAAAAAGTATTTAGTTATCAGGAGATTTTAGACACTGCAGCATCTGCCTATAGTTTTTTAAAAATGAAGGATGATGCCAATGCAACTGCTAAAAAGTATAAGCCATATAATCACAATGGCACTTTTGCAATTATTAGTACAATGAGCGCACCATTTTGTACTACTTGTAACAGGATGAGGTTGACTGCAGATGGTAAAATGAAAAACTGTTTATTTTCCAAATCAGAAGTGGATTTATTAGGTACATTGAGAAAAGGAGCAGACATTGGTCCTTTGGTTAAGCAATGCTTGGCTGACAAAGCAGAAGCTTTAGGGGGACAGTTTAGTGGCGATTATCAGCATGTGGATCCATCAAAAATTGAAAACCGCAGTATGATAAATATTGGCGGGTAATTTTACTTGTAGCTTCAATAATTAGTGTAGTATAGAAAAATGAAAATAGGAAATGATTAGTGTAGAGGAGGCAAGAAAATTGATTGTTAAACATAGTAATGTTTCACGGGTAATTTCTTTGCCGTTGCTTCAAGCCAATGGAAGCATATTGGCGCAGGATGTTTTTTCCAAAATAGATACTCCACCTTTCAATCAATCTGCAATGGACGGTTATGCTTTTTCTTATGCAAACTGGGATAAGAAAAGTGCATTAAATGTTGTTGGACAAATTCAAGCTGGAAATTTTTATTCAGGATGTTTATCAGCAAACGAAGCTATTCGGGTATTCACAGGGTCGTTGGTTCCTGATGGAACGGATACTGTAGTGATGCAGGAAAAAATAAGGAAAGATGGAAATGCCATTCACATTTTGGATGATCAATTATTTACTGGTAACAATGTTAGGCTTCAAGGTTCACAAACCAAAAAGGGAGCAATCGCATTAGTGAAAGGGCAGTTGCTAACGCCTGTTGGGGTTTCTTTTTTGGCTGGGATAGGCATTAGAGAAGTTGAAGTGTATGCTAAACCAACAGTGAGTATCATCATTACTGGAAAAGAGTTGGTTCAAGCAGGAGGTAACATTAGTGATGGCAAAATTTTCGAATCGAATTCAATTGGATTAGTTGCCGCTTTGCATCAATTGGGGATTTCACCGGAATCCGTTGAATGGGTAGATGATGATGTAGCAGAAATAGAAGAGGCAATTGCCAAACAGCTTTCTTCTGATATACTAATTATTACAGGTGGTGTTTCTGTTGGTGATTATGATTTAGTGCCTGCTTCTTTGGAAAAGTGTGGTGTGGAAAAGGTATTTCATAAGATAAAACAAAAGCCGGGAAAGCCCATGTTTTTCGGCACGCACAATCAAAAAATTGTATTTGGCCTACCTGGAAATCCTGCATCAGTTATGAGTTGCTTTTACAATTATGTATTGTTGGCTATTTCCAGTTTTACCAGAAAGAATTACTTAAAAACATTGTTGTTGCCATTGGCTAACGACTACTTCAAAAAAGCAAACCTTACTTTTTTTCTAAAGGGAATTGCAAGTGAGCATGAAGTATCAGTCTTAGATGGTCAAGAGAGTTATCTGCTAAATTCTTTTGCTGTTGCCAATTGTTTGCTGGAACTAGAAGCAGAGAAGTTGGATTTTAAGAAGGGAACTGTCGTAAAAGTTTTGATGATTGCATAAACAACGTTATTATTTTTTGTAACGATTATGAATAAACGAAATTAAACTGGATGAACAACGAATACTTTTTTTATGTTTTGTTATTATTGGTAGCTTTCCTTTATGCATCTGTCGGTCATGGAGGCGCTAGTGGTTATTTGGCATTAATGGCTTTCTTTTCATTTGCTCCTGATGCACTTCGGCCCACGGCTTTACTATTAAATATCTTCGTTTCTGCCATTGCATTTATTCAGTATTACCGAAAGGGATTTTTTAGTTGGAAATTATTTTGGCCATTTGCTATTGCTTCAGTTCCTGCTGCTTTTATTGGAGGTATGATAACAGTTAATGATAGCGCATATAAAAAAATATTAGCAGTTTTATTGCTGATTTCTGTGATAAAATTAATCGCATTTACTGACTATTCTACGGCTAGTCTTAAGAAATCAAACGTGTTGATTTCATTATTAATTGGTGCTGTTATAGGATTATTATCGGGAATGATTGGTATAGGCGGCGGTATTATTTTAACGCCGTTGATTTTACTGTTGCATTGGGCCGATATGAAACATACGGCTGCAGTTTCAGCTTTGTTTATTTTTGTAAATAGTATTGCCGGATTGATAGGCCTTTTGACAAAAGGAATACACTTTAATTCAACGATGGGGCTCATGTTATTAATCGCTTTTATTGGTGGTTTTGGAGGCGCATATTTTGGTGCAACTAGATTTAATACGACCAAATTAAAATACCTGTTGTCTGTAGTTTTGATTATTGCGTCTATTAAATTGCTCCTTACCTGATCCATGGATATACTGATTAACCATATCAATGCTTATATACTAGCTGGAGGAAACAGCTCAAGAATGGGTACCGATAAAGGGATGATGTTGTTGAATGGAAAACCCATTGTTCAATATGTGTTGGAGCAATTGCAACTGACTTTTAAAAATGTGTCGATTGTTTCAAATAATCCGGAATACGAAATGTTTGGTGTTGAAGTGATCCCTGATATTATTAAAGGAGTTGGTCCGGCAGGTGGCGTTTTTGCCGCATTGAATCATACAGATAAAGCGTACAATTTTATTGTTGGATGCGATATGCCGTTTATTACTGCTAAAGCAATAAAATTAATGTTGATAGAACCAATGGAATCTGATATTATTTTGCCTGTAAGGTTGGGCAGATTGGAGCCTTTGTTTGGAATTTATGCTAAAAGTTGCATGCAAATTTGGCATCAGTTAATAGTTCAAAATATCATTAAGCTACAGGACATGGTTTTCTATTTTAATTTTAAGGAAATAGATGTTGATCTCATAAAGCAGTTTAGTAATGTGGTTCTTTTAAATATCAATACACGAAATGATTTGGAAAAAGCTATCAATATAATTTAGTATGGAAATCAATTTACTTTCTTTTGGTCAAATTGCAGATATTGTAGGAAAACAAGAAATAAAAATAGCTGCTATTGTAAATACAGACGACTTGTTTAAGAATCTGTTGGAACTTTTTCCGGCATTAGAATCAGTTAAATTTGTGATGGCGGTTAACAAACAAGTTATACAGAAAAATACCTTATTGAATCAAAATGATACTGTAGCCTTATTGCCTCCATTTTCTGGAGGTTAATCAGCAATGTGATGGACAATAATTATTCAAATAGCAGGTATCAAAAACAAGAAATGCTCAAAGAGTTTGGACTGGAAGGTCAGCATAAATTGAGCCTTGCCAAAGTACTTGTTATAGGTGCCGGAGGTCTTGGTTGTCCTGCGCTTCTATACCTTGCAGCTGCAGGAGTTGGCAACATTGGAATTGTTGATTTTGATGTAGTTGAATTAAGTAACCTTCAGCGCCAGGTTCTCTATACAATGGAGGACATAGGTAAGCATAAAGCAGAAACTGCTGCGCAAAAACTGAAGGCTATTAATCCTGAAATTCAAATTGTTTTTTATAATAAACAAATCAGCAATGAAAATGCACTTGAATTAATTGCGGGTTATGATTTGGTCATAGATGGGTCAGATAATTATCTTACAAGATATCTGGTTAATGATGCTTGTGTTTTGCTAAATAAGCCCTTGGTTTATGGTGCAGTATTGCGTTTTGAAGGCCAGGTTGGTGTATTCAATTTAGCTGATCCCATTTCAAAAATTAAAACAAACTATCGTGATTTGTTTCCAAATCCACCTGATCCTGCTTACAGCTTTTCATGTAATGATGTCGGTGTACTAGGCGTTTTGCCTGGCATCATCGGCACGATGCAAGCGACTGAAGCTATAAAAATAATTTTGGTTATTGGAAAAGTGTTGCATAATTGTATGATCACTTACAATGCTTTGGAAAATTCATTTTATCAGTTCGATATTTCGCCAAATGAAGAATTCTTAATGACCATTCCCAAAGACATTCCTGCTTTTCTAACATTTAATTATGAACGGTATTGCAATCCAAAGCACGACTTAGAAATTACTATTGAAAATTTTGAAAATTTACTTTCGACTGAGCAGCTTACCATTGTTGATGTCAGGGAGCATCATGAATTTCCTATTGTAGATGATTTTATTTTCAAAAAGATTCCGTTGAGTGAATTTGAGACAGGAATTTTTTCAATAAGTAGGGAAAATAAAATTGTCTTATTTTGCCATTCTGGAAAAAGAAGTTTGCAGGCTATGGAAATATTGAAAAGTAATTTCCCTGAAGTAGAAGCGTATAGTTTAAAAGGAGGCATTCTTGCATGGGAAAAGTTTAAAAAAATGAACAATGAGTGAGCATAAGAAAAAGAAAGTATTTCTGGAAGGTCCAATACAACCTTCATTTATTGGCGATTCAATTGCAAAGCATAGTACCAAAAAAGATATTGGAGCCCATAGTATTTTTCTTGGTCAGGTGAGAAATGATTTGAAAGATGGCAAAACGGTAAAAGCAATTGAATATTCCGGATACAATGAAATGGCAGATGAAATGTTTGAACAAATTCGGGAATCGGCATTTTTAAAATATTCATTAACATGTTTGCATATCTATCACAGTTTGGGTATGGTGTTGGCAGGCGAGATTAGTTTGTTTGTTTTTACTTCTTCCATTCATCGGAAGGATGCAATAGAAGCTTGTAATTACATCGTAAACAGAGTGAAAGATGAAGTGCCGATTTGGGGAAAAGAAATTTTTGAAGATGATTCTTTTATGTGGAAACAAAATACTTAAATGAATTTGGCTTAGCCTAAAAAATAAACTGCAATGGTTGATATTACGAGTAAAATTAAAACCTATCGTTCTGCAATTGCCCAGGCTATCGTAAGCGTAAGTAAGCAAGAAACGATTGATGCAATTATTAATAGGAGCGTGCCTAAAGGAGATGTATTCGAAGCAAGTCGTGTTGCTGGATTATTTGGCATAAAAAGGACGAGCGACATGATTCCTGATTGTCATCCACTACCAATTGAGTTTGCTTCTGTAAATCATCGGATTGAAGGTTTGGAAATATTTATCGAAACGGAAGTGCATACTATTTATAAAACTGGAGTGGAAGTTGAAGCGATGCATGGGGCATCTGTTGTAGCACTTACTATCTATGATATGCTAAAACCTATAGACAAGGGGGTTGAAATTGTAGGCATTAAGTTGTTAAGTAAAAAGGGAGGCAAATCTCAATATGTAGATATTCTGAATCGAACCATTAATGCCGCAGTGGTTGTATGTTCTGATAGTATTTCATCTGGTTCAAAACAAGATTTTGCTGGAAAGGCAATTATCAGCAAATTGGAAAAGTTGAATGTTGAAATTGCAGACTATAGTGTAATTCCAGATGAGTTGCAAGTCATCCAGAAAAAAGTATTGGCGCTTTATGATAATAAAATTGACCTGATTATTCTTACTGGCGGTACAGGTTTATCTTCCAGAGATATTACACCAGAAGCCATTAGGCCTTTGTTTGACCGCGAAATTCCTGGGATAGCTGAAGCCGCCAGAAGTTATGGACAAGAGCAAATGCCATATGCTATGTTGTCCAGAAGCCTTGCAGGATTGAAAGGCAATACTTTAATACTGGCTTTGCCTGGCTCAACTAGAGGGGCAAAGGAAAGTATGGATGCCTTGTTTCCTTATCTGCTGCATCTATTTAAAGTGATGGAAAATACACCGCATGATTGGAAATAGCGTTATTATTTGAACATCCCCTGATGCGTTCATTATTCTCCAATAATAGATATTGTGATAAAAGCAAACAATGGAAATCAAAGCGGATCCAACTAAAAACTGCATAGAGGTCATTCTCATAAAAGGAGCTGACTGTTTCGTGGTCCTTAAATCTGGATTTCTGGCATTTGCCTTTCCACAATTCAATTTTTAACTTTTCCCTGATTGTGCTCTTTATCCACACCTGTGCATCACAGGGGCTTTAGGGTACCCGTATTTGTACATTTGACTTTTCATTAAGAAGGAGTATTGTAATATTCCAAAATTATTCAACGCACACTAGGAATATGAACGAGATAATCAAACGAATTTTCTGCGCTGTAGCCTTTTTATTCACAATGCATCAGCTAGCTGCACAGACTACGATTGCCAATATAGACCCTGATGCTGTTTTTAAGCAGGCTAAGGAGTTTTACCAAAAAGAACAATATAGCCTTGCCTTTTTGCGATTTAAAAGCATAGCTGAGAATCCCGGTGCACTTAGTAAGTTGCCGATCGGTACTCAACTTGAGGCACGGTATTATACAATTGCCACTGGCCTAAAAATGAATCAATCTGGGTCTGAATTGGCTGCAAAGGAATTTATAGAAACTGAATACAATGCTTCCCGTATTCAAATGCTTAGCTACCAATTAGGAGAATACTATTTCCGTAAACAGGATTTTACAGAAGCTTTGATCTACTATGAAAAATGCGGCATAAATAACTTAACCAATAGGGAAATTGCTGAGATGAAATTTCACCAGGGGTATGCCTACTTTACCAACAACGAATTTGAAAAAGCCAAGCCACTCTTCAATTCTATTCGGCAAATACCAAGCGACCCTAATTATCTGGATGCAAATTATTACTTCGGTTTTATTTCTTTTTATGAAAAAGATTATAAGTCTGCATTGGACGCATTTAAAAAAGTGGAAGGAGAACCTACTTACCAAAAGTTGGTTCCTTATTACATTACTGAAATCATGTACTTCAATGGCGACAAAGACAAGGCAATTGAATATGGAGAAAAAAAGTTGAAACAAGGCGGGCAATATTATGATTTGCAGTTAAGGCAACTGATTGGTCATACCTATTTCGAAAGAAAGAATTACGATAAAGCATTGCCTTATTTGGAAGAGTATGTAACAAAATCTGATAAGGTAAGAAGAGAAGATATGTATGAACTTTCTTACAGTTACTACGAAGCCAATCAATTGACAAAGGCCATTGCAGGGTTTAAGCAATTGGGTGGCAAGGAAGATTCGCTGGCGCAAAATAGCATGTACCTTTTGGGAGACCTTTATCTTAAAGCGGGTCAGAAAGCCAATGCCAGAAGTGCATTTCTTTTTAGTTCATCCAATAGTAGCAACCTAACTCAAAAAGAGATTGCAAC
>JANMZN010000524.1:0-13642 GCA_031383285.1 Segetibacter sp. | reverse complement strand
AATTTATTCCAATCAATAGTCCATCATTTATCTTCACGTCATCAAGTAAAACGGAAGTAGGCTCTGCTGGAGAGCAACCTGCTAGGGATAACTTGATGTTGGAAGTAAATGCATGTCAATAGCTGTCTGTTATCAAGCAGTCAGCTATTTACTTTTAACCTATGCCTTCTAAAACTCATCTATAAATTTCTTTTTTCTTAGTTCTGACAAGCCATTGTGATTTCTTAATTTGTTTTTCAAGTCGGCAAAGTGTCCATCAATAGCATTTGTGGTATTGGGTATTTTTAAGTGCATGTAATCATACCATGTAAAAAGCCATGGCAAGTTTTTTTTGAGACTTCTATAGGCACTTCTAAGCCTTTTATGTACATACCTGTTCTTACCAGTTGCATCTACTTTTCTTTCGTTTAAAAACGTCTTCCATTTGGTATGCCAAGCAGCCAATCCTCCTTCAAAACTTTCTTTATCTGTTTTAACCAAAACTAAAACATGCTCCCACAACTCTTTACTGGCTTGCATTTTAGGTTTCTTTGTCAGGTATCTTCTTATGATAGCAACCTGATGGAAATTACACATTTGAGTAGGGATGCCATCAAACAACTGCAACAAACCCTTACGCCCATCGCAGATAATAGATTGTATTTTTATACCCCTTCTTGCTATCTCTTCAATGCCAGATAAGTATAAAGCGTTGGTTTCGGTTTTGACATATTGCTTCAATAAAATTTGCCCCGAAATGCTATCTTTAAACACCATTACACCGAATTTTCTGCCAAAATAAGTAGTGTCGATCAACAGATTAACAATGCTGGGGAAGGTTGTTTGGCGTTGCACTTCTATAGCATCTATTTTTCTTTGAATAGTTTTTACAGAACATCCATATTTTGAGGAAAGCTGCAAATATGTTTGTTTTCCCTGAGTGTATTCTCCCCAAAGTTTATTGAAATTCTTGCGAGTAATATCTAAAAAAACTTTGCCGCAGGCGGCACATTTGTATCGCTGAATTAATTTGTGAAATCCCTTTTTGGTAATTATTGAGCTATTACAAAAAAAGCACTTTTTTTGCCATTTTATTTTATTGTCCGAAAGCTAATGATATAAAGCATTACAAGAGTTTTTAGGCACATTTTTGTCCATTAACTCGCTATTCAGCAATTTTCAATGAGTTGAAAACCTTGTCTTTCATTTCATTATTTTCACCACTTTTACCAGGCTTATAAATCATTGTTATGCCATATTGTTTATAAAAAACGGTCCGCTGATTTACATTTCCTTTAAACTCGTCTTTGTCCATTTCTAGCACCATGTCAAAAGAATAATATTTTTCATTGTATTTGCCCGCTTCATTTTTTATAATTTTTACACCGGGTTGCATACCAATACCTGTTTCCATTTGTTCTTTAAATTCCTCAGTTCCTGCCATTGCCTGCAACATTTCTTCAGTCATACCAAATTTAGAATAGTCCATAGCAAATGCACTAAATTCGGAACCATCTTCCATGACTACTTTTTGCATAGCAACTCCTTTACTATTGTCTTCACTTGGCACACCGGGAAGGCTTATGGTTACTTTTTCTATTAGGGTAATAGTATTCCGCTGCTCTCTTTAGGTGAAAAAGCTAGCAATGCAAGAAGTAGGGGCGTTATCAATTTTTTCATTTCATTTTTTATTTAATGCAAAGAAATAGAGAAAATGAAGGCGAAGAATATTTCAACCTGTATATCTTTATGGGCGGTAATTTTTTAAATAGATTGGTACTTTTTATAGTAAGCTATCAGCCATCCTAAAACCTCATTGTAGCTGTTTACGCCTTTTTCCTGGTCATTGGCTTTTAAGTAGTAGTCATAAAATACGGTAATGAATGGCTCAATTGGATTTTTCCGCTTATTTGAATAAGTCCTATATTCTTTAAAATCTATTTTTACCAATGTGTCGAGTTTGCTGAAGTTGGTTTTGGCTGCCAGGGAATCCCTGCGAAATAATTCATAATTGGCGTAAGTAAACATGTCAAAATAAGCTGAATAATGAAACAGTGCGTCCTCAGATTGTACAGCTGCAAGATACCCAACAAAGCTGGCTTCACTTTCTTTTGCGTAACCCAACTGATGAGCCATTTCATGACAAGAAACATATGGAATCAGAAACTGCGGCATAGTAAGGTTTAGCTGTGCTTCTCCTGTGAATGGATTGTAATAACCAAGAAAGCCCAGATAATTTCCCAAACGTCCATACATTGACCTTTTTACAGAACTGGTTTTATACGCCATAAACGGAAACGCCAATCCTTTTTTTACATATGCCTCTTGTGCTTGTGCAAAAACCAATTTGTATTGCTTATATTTTATCTTATCCGTACTAACCTGAAGGCGGGTTTCATTTAACTTTGTTACTAACAATTCAGCTATCATTTTCAGGTCCTCTTTATTGTGCGCTATAGGTGTTAATGCAAGTTGAGCTGCAATGCCGGGTCTGTTATAGTTCATGCCCCAGGTAAGGTTAAAATAGATGTAAGTGATAGTGAGAAAATAAAAGGCTCTTTTTATTCTTTTTTGATAATTAACGGTATGTACCTTTCTCCTTATTACAATTTTTGTTGTTTTAATGGCAAACCAAATGAGATAACAACCAGCAAGAAAGTATAAAATGTCCCCTACGCTGAAAGGGATCCATCCAAATAAATTTCTGTAAAATGATGATATGTATGGATAAATTCCATTGCTGTAATGGACTTCTATCCAATTTGGGTGGTACCTTGCAATCTTAATTAATATACAGCCAATTAATAATATTGAACCTGTAATGATGAAGAAACGACTTTGGTTGCCTGTTTTTTTCATATAATTAAAACGAAGATAAGCTTGAGATTATATAAAAAGTGAAGGTTTTTTCTTTCAAATTGAAGGGTTATTTTTAAAAAGTCGGTTAATATTGAATTTTGATTTCATTTTCGCTTGAAATTTCATATAATACCCATACCTTTGCCAACCCTAAAAAAAGAGTATGAGCAGTCGTAGAGAATATGAGATAGCTTTTGTGGGTTTAAAGCAAGGGGAGAATCCATTTTCTTATACGATTACTGACAAGTTTTTTGAGGCATTTCAACAACAGGACTTTACTAATTGTGAGGCAGAAGTTAGACTGGTACTAGATAAGAAGGTCGGGTTTATGTTGTTGAAATTTGACATTGATGGGCACGTGGACCTTATTTGCGACCGATGTGGAAACAACCTCCGACTACAGTTGTGGGATGAGTTTAACATCGTTGTTAAAATTGTTGAAAATCCGGCAGAGATGAACGAACAGGAAGAAGATCCTGACGTTTATTATGTAGGAAAAGGAGAAGGCCATTTGCATGTTGCTGAGTGGATTTATGAGTTTATCAACCTGAGTATTCCAATGCATCGGATGTGCAAGGAAGATGAAATGGGAGGTCCGCAATGCAACAAAGAGGTGCTTGACAAGTTAAAAAAAATGGAAGAGAATGCCCAGACCAGCGTAACAAATGTTATTTGGAAAGGGCTCGATCAGTTTAAAGATTTACAATAAAATTTTTTTGATATTTTAAAATTTCGGTTATGCCTAATCCAAAGAGGAGACATTCGCAGCAGAGAACTGCAAAGAGAAGAACACACTACAAAGCTGTAGCAGTTACTTTGAGTAAAGATTCAACTACTGGAGAATTACATGTGCGTCATCGTGCACACGTAAGTGAAGGTAAGTTATTCTACAAAGGACAATTGGTTGCAGAAAAAGCACCTTTAAGAGCTAATTAGAATATAGTACGCTAAATTATTATTCACCTTCATTTATGGAGGTGTTATCTTTATTTATTTAAACCGGTTCATTATTGTACCGGTTTATGTGTTTATATAGCAACCATATTAAACATCAGTTACTATGAACATAGGGATAGATATGATGGGGGGGGACTTTGCACCAATACAGGCCATAAAAGGTGTAATGAAATATTTATCTGCAAACACAGCAAACACTACACTCTTTTGTTTTGGCGATCAAATAATCATCAACGAATTACTAGCGGAATACAGCGTTTCAACTGCACGAATCCATGTAATAGATGCTCCCGAAGTAATCGGCATGCAGGAACACCCTACCAAAGCATTAAAAGAAAAGCCACAATCTTCTATAGCTGTTGGTTTTCAAATGCTGGTCGCGGGTAAAATAGATGCTTTCTTAAGTGCAGGAAATACGGGTGCCATGTTGGTAGGTTCCATGTACAGCATCAAAACTATAAATGGTGTTTTGCGTCCGGCTATTGCTTCTTTTATTCCAAAGCTTAATGGAGGAACCGGTATATTATTAGATGTTGGACTAAATGCTGATTGTAAACCAGAATACCTCAACCAGTTTGCAGTATTGGGTAGCCTTTACGCAAAACATATCAATGGCACAGAAAATCCATCCGTTGGTTTATTAAATGTTGGTGAAGAAGAAGGGAAAGGAAATTTATTGGCCTTAGCAACATACCCCCTTTTGAAAGAAAATAATAGAATCAACTTTGTTGGCAACGTGGAAGGTCGGGATTTATTTTTAGATAAAGCTGACGTTATTGTTTGCGAAGGATTTACCGGGAATGTGATTCTGAAAATGGCTGAAAGTATTTTTGAAATTGCAGAAAAAAGAAAAATAAAGGACGAATACTTAGATAGTTTTCAATATGAAAATTATGGCGGATCTCCAGTATTAGGGGTCGCCAAACCAGTTATTATTGGTCATGGAATCAGTCAGGCCAAAGCGTTTTGTAATATGATATTGTTGGCAGAGAAAATGGTTGCTTCCAATATTTGTGCTGAAATGATCAAGAGTTTTACATCTGGCAATTAGAAGTTGGACATTTACAATTATTACTTTCCGATTTTAATCCTTACAACAACAAATAGCGGAGTACTAAAATAAAAATGCCACGCATTGGCAGGGCGCTTGATGTTTTTTTAGGTTAAACTTTAAGATTTCTATTACTATAGTTTAACGCTCTCCTTTTTTGTTTATTGTGAAAGGGTCATTTTTTTAGCTATTTATTTTTTACATACACCAATGTAATGTTGTTTTTACCTGTATTTCTTTCATCTATTTCAAATGGTCCAAGGCTTTTAATCAAAGGCACTAATTTTTTAAATCCATAATTGCGCGGATCGAAATCAGGCTGTCGTTTTAGAATTAGATTACCAAGATCTCCTAAAAATGCCCATCCGTCTTCTTCAGCCAAATCGTTGATGCCCAATTTTATTAGCCTGATGAGCTTAGCATTGGGAATTGTTGGTGTTACGGTTTCAATTATTGGGGTTTCAACAACAGGTTCAACGGTAATTTCAACCGCAGGTGCTACTTGTTCAACTTTGGGAGTTGCGGTATTTTTTTTGGGTTTCGATTTTTTAGGAGGTGATGGTTTAGCAGGCTTTGCAATAGGCGCAGCATCAAACTTTAGTATTTCTATATAAATAAATTTGTCACAAGCAGAAATAAATGAAACGGGTGTTTTTCGCTCTCCAAATCCAAAAACCTTCATTCCAGCTTCTCGCAAACGAATTGCCAATCTGGTAAAATCACTATCGCTTGATACAATGCAGAAGCCATCAACTCTACCAGAATATAGTATATCCATTGCGTCAATGATCATGGCAGAGTCGGTGGCATTCTTTCCGGTGGTATAGCTGTACTGTTGTATAGGTGTAATGGCATTTTCCAACAGCACGCCCTTCCAACCTGATACGGTAGGTTTTGTCCAATCAGCATAAATTCTTTTGAAAGTGGGCGTACCATATTTTGATATTTCCTCCAACATCTCTTTTATGTTGCTATAGGGTACGTTGTCAGCGTCAATTAATACTGCTAACCTTAAGTCTTTTATAATTTCCATATGTGCAAGATACTATTATTGAAATTGACAAAATAAGTTGATAAAAACGATTCAGTTTTCCTATGCTTAAATTTTATTTCCTAAAATTTGCGTTTATAAATTGCTCAATTCAGCTACTATTCGTTGCTCGATTTCTTCATCCGATAAATTTTGAGGAATAAATTTTTCTCCAATCAATTGCTCATAAAGCTCAATATATCTTTTGCTAATAGTGTCAACCCATACATCCGTTATCTCCGGAACTACTTGTCCTTCCTTTCCCATGAAATTATTTTCAATCAGCCATTCTCTAACAAACTCTTTGCTCAATTGCTGTTGAGGCAGGCCATTTTTCAAATTTTCTTCAAATCCATTAGCATAAAAATACCTTGACGAATCTGGCGTGTGTATTTCATCCATTAAATAAATGGTATCGTCAATCTTTCCGAATTCGTATTTGGTATCAACCAATATCAAGCCTCTTTTTGATGCAATCTCTTTTCCTCTTTCAAATAATGCAAGCGCATATTTTTCAAGTTGGATATATGCGCTTTCGGGAACTATTCCTTTCGCAATTATTTCTTCTCTGGAAATATCCTCATCGTGCCCTTGGTCGGCTTTAGTAGTTGGAGTAATGATTGGTGTTGGAAAATAATCATTCTCTCTTAAACCTTCTGGTAGGGCAACGCCACAGAGTTTTCTTTTTCCTTCTTTATACGTTCTCCATGCATGTCCTGTCAGGTTTCCTCTTACGACCATCTCTACTTTAAAAGGCTGACATAATTTACCAATGGCTACATTGGGCGCAGGGCATGTTAGCAACCAATTTGGACAAATATCTTGTGTGCTGTTCAGCATAAATGCAGCAACCTGGTTCAGCACTTGTCCTTTATAAGTAATAGGTTTGGGAAGTATGACATCAAAAGCAGAAATGCGATTGCTGGCTATCATGACAAGCCATTTATTTTCGATGTAATAAACGTCTCTTACTTTGCCACTGTAGAAATTGGATTGTCCGGGAAAGTGAAAATATTGCATTGGTCAAAAGTAAGTGCTTTACATTTGTATAGTATTTTTTTGACTTTTTCCGGCCTTAATCTTATGAACTTTCAATTCACATAAAAACAAATAATATTTTAGTAGCTCAAAAAGAGTCTTTAATTTGTTCCTTATTACTGACCTAAAAATTGCATTATGAAAAAAAATTACGGTTGCATTGCCAGCCTGCTGATGGGCACCATGTTCACTGTTACGCTTCAAGCACAAACAGCTTCAACTCTTAGTGGAAAAATTAAAAGCAGTTCCTCTAAAGAGAGTATTTCCGCCGTAACTATCCAAGTAAAAGGCACCAATACAGGTACTTTTACCGATGACAAAGGCAATTTTAAGATTAGTGGTAATTTTAAATTCCCAATCACGCTTGTAGTTTCTTCTGTTGGTTTTGCGACTAAAGAAGTCGTTGTCAATGATGCTGGTCAGTCAGTTTCTGTAGAAATTGAGCCATCTGTCGGTTTGGCTCAGGAAGTGGTTGTTTCAGCTTCTCGCTTGCCAGAAAGAATTTTGGAATCACCCGTTACAATCGAACGTGTAGGTACTGCAGCCATCCGGAACAGTCCTGCGGTAAACTATTATGATATTGTCGGTACGTTGAAAGGCGTTGACATCATTGCCTCCAGTCTTAACTTTAAAACGCCAAGTACAAGAGGGTTTAACGGTAGTGGAAACCTACGCCTAAATCAATTGATTGATGGTATGGACAACCAATCTCCGGGTTTAAACTTTGCTGTAGGTTCTATGATTGGACCAACTGATCTGGATGTAGAAAGCATGGAGCTTTTAGGTGGTGCATCTTCTGCATTGTACGGCCCGGGTGGAATGAATGGTACCTTATTAATCAACAGCAAAAACCCTTTTAAATATCAAGGGTTGAGTGTTCAGGTTAAGCAAGGTTTAATGCATCTTTCAGATCCTGCAAGAAATTCGTCAGGATACAATGATATCAGCCTACGATATGCACGTGCTATTTCTGATAAATTCGCTTTTAAAATCGGCGTTCAATATATTCAAGCCAAAGATTGGGTAGCACAGGACTCCACCAATTTTAATCGTGGTACAAACCCGGCAAAAGGAAATACTTTAGCAGGCACCCGTTCATCAGATCCTAACTTCAACGGAATTAATTCATATGGTGATGAAACAAGTGTTGATATCAGAGGATCCGGAACGCCTATTTTGCAGGGGGTAATAGCCCAAAGTCCTAATCCAACACTTTACAACCAAGTATTGGCTCCCTATTTGTCAGCACCATTGTTTATTTCAAGGTCAGGTTTTCAAGAAAAAGATATCATTGATCCTACTACAAAAAATCTGAGATTGAATGGTAGTTTAAATTATAAAATAACACCTTCTATTGAAGCTTCTTTGATGGCTAATTGGGGCAGTGGTACGACTGTTTATACAGGTAGTGATCGTTACAATCTTCGCGATTTTAAAATGGCGCAATACAAAGCAGAACTTAAGCATAAAAACTGGTTTGTAAGAGCTTATACCACGCAGGAAGATGCAGGAAAATCATTTAACGCTACAGCAACTACACAGTTATTGAATGAAGGATGGAAAGCTAGTTACAATCCTGCCAATGCCGCAGGAAGCTGGTATCCTCAATATACCGGCGCATTTGCAACTGCCGCCGGTCAGGTATTTACTCAAGCATATACATCTGCTTTGCAAGCAGGTCAAAGTCAACCTCAGGCTTTTGCTACTGCTCAGGGAGTAATGAAAGCCAATACTGCAGCTTTTCATACAGCTGCAAGAGCTTATGCCAATCAGGGAATGCCGGCAATTGGATCAGCACAATTCAAGCGTCTATTTGATTCTGTAGCAGCCCGCTCTATTTCTAGTGGTGGTGGTTTGTTTGTTGACAAATCTAGCTTATACATGTACGAGGGTCAATACAACCTTACCGATATCGTAAAAGTGGCTGAAGTGTTAGTGGGAGCAAATTACAAACAATATGTTTTGAATTCTGAAGGTACTATATTCGCAGATTCGGCTGCCAGAATAAAAATCAATGAAGTGGGTGCATATGCTTTGGTATCCAAAAAGTTTTTTAAAGACATCTTAAAACTAACTGCATCAGGCAGGTTTGATAAGAATTCTAATTTCAAAGGGCGTTTTACTCCACGTTTTTCTGCTGTGATTACCCCTGTTAAAGACCACAATATCAGATTGTCTTACCAATCCGCTTATCGTTTCCCTTCTACACAAAATCAGTGGATTGATTTAGGTATTGGCGGTGGCGTAACCTTAATTGGTGGCTTACCTCAGTTGAGAGATTTCTATAAGTTTGGTACCAATCCTGTTTATACGCCGGAAAGTGTTCAGGCATTTGGCGCTAGTTACCAGCAAGGCAATCCCAATCCAGGGTTGCTCAAGCAACAATCATTTGGAGATTACAAGCCAGAATCGGCTACTTCCTACGAGATTGGTTACAAAACTTTGATAGCTAAGAAACTACTTATAGATGTATATGGATATTATACAGCTTATGAAAATTTCATAGGTAGAACGACTGTATTACAATCATCAACCGGTCAACTAACAGGTTTGCTTAACCCAAAAATTTTCTCGGTATCTGTAAACAGTACTGAAAAAGTAAATACCCAAGGATGGGGCATTTCTGCTGAATATTTATTGCCAAAGAATTTTTCAATCAATGGTAATCTGTACTCAGATGAAATTAAAAATGTACCTGTTGGATTTGTAACTTATTACAATACGCCAAAATATCGTGCAAATATTGGCTTGACCAATACAGGTTGTTTTTACAAAAACCTTTTTGGTTTCTCCATCCAATATCGCTATCAGGATTCTTATAATTCCCAGTCTGATTTTATAACAGGATATACACCTGCTTTCATGACATTAGATGCGCAGGTTAATTTTAGAATGCCGGCTATCAAATCAATGATAAAATTGGGCGGAACTAACATTACTAACAATTATTACGTAACTGCAATAGGTAACCCAAGCATTGGTGCTTTGGTTTACGCGTCTTTTGCTTACAATGTCTTTTAATCCATCCCCATAGAGCATGAAATCCCGTTGATTAATTTCGGCGGGATTTTTTATTTCCATAAACCTCGATAGTCAATTGGGATTGTAATTCATAATCTTATATTTTTGCCGAACTTAAAAATACAATTACATGCGCCAAATAGCATTACGAGAGGCAATCAGAGAAGCGATGAGTGAGGAAATGAGGATAGACAAGAATGTTTTTTTAATGGGAGAAGAAGTAGCTGAATACAATGGTGCCTACAAAGTAAGTCAAGGTATGTTAGCTGAATTTGGTCCAAAAAGGGTGATTGACACTCCGATTGCAGAACTTGGTTTTACTGCAATTGCTGTAGGTGCAGCGCAAAACGGGTTAAGACCCATTGTAGAATATATGACCTGGAATTTTGCAGTTTTGGCACTTGACCAAATTTTGAATACCGCCAGTAAAATGCTTGCAATGAGTGGTGGACAGGTAGGTTGTCCTATTGTTTTTAGAGGCCCAAATGGTAGTGCAGGACAACTTGGTGCGCAACATTCTACAGCATTTGAGGCACTATATGCAAACATTCCCGGATTAAAAGTTATTTCTGTATATGATCCTTATGACGCAAAAGGCCTGATGAAAAGTGCTATTCGAGACAACAATCCTGTAGTATTTATGGAGGCAGAGGTTATGTACGGTGAAAAGGGAAATGTACCTGAAGAAGAATATCTAATACCGATTGGCAAAGCCGATGTAAAAAGGGTAGGAACTGATGTAACGATCGTATCTTTTAATAAAATGATGAAAGTGGCCTTAATGGCTGCGGCAGAATTGGAAAAAGAAGGGATAAGTGCAGAAGTCATAGATCTAAGAACTATTCGCCCTTTGGATTGGATGACAATTTTAGAGAGTGTAAAGAAAACCAATCGTCTGGTTATAATAGAAGAACAATGGCCTTTTGCTTCCGTTAGTTCAGAGATTGCATATCGCATTCAAAAAGAAGCATTTGATTATTTAGATGCTCCAATACGTAGAATAACAAGTGCAGATGCTCCTATGCATTATGCTCCAAACCTTGCTGCTGCATATCTTCCTGATGTTTCCAGAACAGTTAAGATAGTGAAGGAAGTAATGTATGTAAAGAAGTAGAACAACTATTTAGGCGTTTTTTCTTTAATGCTGAATGAATAATTGTTCAATTTGTAAAGGCTGTATTTGTTCATCCTTACATTTTGAAAAGTAGGTTTAATCTAACGATAGCTATATGAATACAAGAGAAGTTTACATTGTCTCCGCCGTACGAACGCCAATCGGCAGTTTTGGTGGATCATTAAAGGATTTAAGTGCACCCAAGCTAGGCGGAATAGCAATAAGCGGCGCAATTAAGAATGCCGGTATTACCCCCGATCAGGTTGAGGAACTATTGATGGGCAGTGTAATCCAGGCCAATCTGGGTCAGGCACCTGCAAGACAAGCCTGCAAAGCCGCAGGTCTTCCTGACAAAGTTATTTGTACAACCATTAATAAAGTTTGTGCTAGTGGTATGAAAGCGGTTGCTCAAGGTGCTGCAAGTATTGCATTGGGCGAAGCTGATATCATTGTAGCAGGCGGAATGGAAAGCATGAGCAATGTGCCATTCTATGTAGATAGCATGAGGTGGGGCAATAAATACGGCAACAGCACTTTGATTGATGGTATTGCAAAAGATGGCCTCACAGATGTATATGATGGGCTGGCAATGGGCAATGCTGCTGACATGTGTGCAAGAGAATGCAATATCAGCCGTGAAGATCAAGATGCATTTGCCATAGAAAGTTATAAACGCAGCCAAGCAGCATGGAACAATGGCAAATTTGACGCTGAAATAGTGCCTGTAGAAATTCCCCAGCGGAAAGGTAACCCCGTAATAGTTGCTAAAGATGATGAACCATTTAGCGTAAAGTTTGAAAAGGTTCCTGAATTGCGTCCCGCATTTAATAAAGATGGAACTGTAACTGCTGCCAATGCATCAACTATGAATGATGGAGCTGCAGCTTTGGTATTAATGAGCAAAGAAAAAGCGGATGAACTAGGATTAAAACCAATAGCAAAAATCGTGAGCTATGCTGATGCTGAGCAAGAACCAAAGTGGTTTACTACTACACCATCATTGGCAGTGCCAAAGGCTGTGCAACGTGCAGGTTTAAAGATGGAAGACATTCATTTCTTTGAATTAAATGAGGCTTTTTCTGTCGTAGGAATTGTCAATACACAAAAAATGAATTTGGACCCAGCCAAAGTAAATGTAAACGGAGGGGCAGTTTCTATTGGTCATCCATTAGGATGCAGTGGCGCAAGAATATTAGTTACACTTATTAATGTGCTTAAGCAAAATGGTGGGAAGTATGGTGCTGCCGGTATTTGTAATGGAGGTGGTGGTGCAAGTGCTATGGTAATTGAATTAATGTAATACTGCATAATTTATAAGTTGGAAAGGGTAGCTGAAAAGCTGCTCTTTTTTTTCGCTCATACAGTTTATCTTGCAACCTGAATTGAAATAGAAAATGCCATCAACTAAGATTTTATCTGATTGGAAAAGTAAAATATTCAAACCCATTTATTGGTTAGAAGGAGAGGAGTCTTACTACATTGATAAAATTGTACATTATGCTGAGCATAATATTTTAACTGAAAGTGAATCAGAATTTAACCTCACTGTATATTATGGCAAAGATGCAGATTGGACGGCTGTAATAAACTCGTGCAAGCGTTATCCCATGTTTGCTGAAAGGCAAGTGGTTTTGTTGAAAGAAGCCCAGCATATGAAGGACATAGAAAAGCTGAGCAGTTATTTGCTAAAACCACTAAGCTCCACTATTCTTGTGGTGGCTTTCAAAGAAGGAAAAATTGATGGCAGAGGTGCGTTTTCCAAATTAATTAAAAAGCACGGCGAAGTTGTTCAGACCAAAAAACTGTTCGACAATCAAATCCCTGATTGGATCACGGAAATGGTGACTGCCAAGGGGCATCACATTACACCCGGTGCAGTGCAATTATTGCAAGACCACATTGGCAACGATCTAAATCGTTTGGAAAATGAAGTAGAAAAAGTTTGGATAAACCTGGGAGATAAAAAGTCAATTGATGAAGACGCCATCGAGAAATATGTCGGCATTAGCAAAGAGTTCAACGCTTTTGAACTCCAGGCTGCCATTGCCAAAAAGGATCTTCCTAAGGCGGTTCGCATTATTCAGTATTTTGAAGCAAATCCCAAAGCAGCCCCTATACAAATGGTGCTTCCTGCCATTTATTCATATTTCAGCAAGGTGTATTCCATTTTTGGAATGCCTGATAAAAGTGAAAACGGTTTAAAAGGCTTGTTTAGTAATAATTTTTATGCAGCAAGAGATGGCATTGCTGCTGCAAAATTGTATGGTATAGAAGGGGTAGAAAAAATACTGATCCTCTTGCATCATTATAATTTGCGAAGTATTGGCGTGAACGACTCCGGCACATCGCATGGAGGGCTGATGAAAGAGATGGTAGTGAAAATGTTAAGCTAATAAAATATTCAAATAATTTTCCGATCTTTATTTTTAATAATAGGAACAATGAAATCAAAATTTGGGCGTCTTAGTAATAGTTGGTTGCTGATTGTGTTTTTTTTATTCATTTTTTCTAATGCATTACTTGGCCAAAGTGATTTCAAACAATCAGACTTTCTTCCTTCGCGAGAACCAATCTCTTTGATATCACTTGAAAA
>JANMZN010000479.1:0-5461 GCA_031383285.1 Segetibacter sp. | reverse complement strand
GTTTCTAATTATTTTGATAAAATTCTAGATATTAAGTTTCCGGAAAAAGAAGAAATAAAAAGTATTGGCAAAAATCAGGCAGGAATTGCGCTTAAATCTTTTTTTGAGAATAACGCGATAAAGGGTTTTGAATTGTCATCTCAAAGAGAAATGGGAGGCACCATGTACCTAGCGGGTAAATTGTCGAATGGTAGCTCAGGATACAAATTGTCTATCATGATGAAATACAAAGAAGGCAAACTTCAAATTATTACGATCAGAATTAGTTAAAATACTACTTTTATTAGCTTAACCCCGTTCGCAAGACGGGGTTTCTTTTTATATGTCCAAATTCAAATTTTTGGAAGAAACGTTGGAACATCTACTTTTGCCCTCATGTATGATTACAATAAAATGTTGGAACACTTAATCAACGAGGCGTTGGCAGAGGACATTGGAGATGGAGATCACTCAAGCATTAGTGTTATACCTGCGAACAAAAAAGGCAAAGCAATATTAAAGATTAAACAAGACGGCATTTTAGCAGGAGTTGCTGTATCAGAAAAGATATTCAAAATGGTTGAGCCTTTGGCAATATTTAAAGCCTATAAATCCGACGGTGACAGCATGCAATATGGAGAAATAGCTTTTGATATACAGGCTAATATACGCACTATTTTGAAGTGTGAAAGACTAGTGCTAAATACCATGCAAAGAATGAGTGGAATAGCCACACTAACCAGACAATACATTGATAAAATTAAAGGCTACAAAACCCGCATGCTGGATACCAGAAAAACGACACCAAACTTTCGGTTGCTCGAGAAAGAAGCTGTAAAAATAGGAGGTGGAGAAAATCACCGATTTGGCTTGTACGATATGATCATGCTAAAGGATAACCATATAGATTTTGCAGGTGGCATAGAAAACGCAATACACAAAGCTTGGAATTACGTCGAATCAACAAAGCCCGGGTTAAAAATTGAAGTAGAAACTAGAAGCATCGAGGATGTAAAAAAAGTGATAGAAGTTGGACCGGGAAAAGTTTTCAGGATCATGTTAGACAATTTCAAACCTTCTGATATCGAAGAAGCCCTTGTGCTGATTGGAAATAAATTTGAAACAGAAGCAAGTGGCGGCATACATATGGATAACATTGAAGAATATGCTAAAACCGGAGTTGATTATATAAGTATTGGTGCGCTCATTCACCAGGCTAAAAGCTTGGATTTAAGTTTGAAAGCAGCTATTTAGTCAATTAATTAACCGTTATTATTAGCCTTCCTGTTGATGCAAAAAGTAAAAAAAAGGCTTGGTCCATCGAAATGAATTAGATAAATATAAGAAAATGAGCAAAAAAAATATTCCTGATAATCGCGGATTTGTTTATAGTACAGATCCCAACTTCCGATTTGAAGAAGAGAACAAAGAGATAAGAAATACACTTAAACCAAATGAACAAAAGCTAAAAATAAGATTGGATACCAAACAACGGGCAGGCAAGGCTGTCACATTAGTTGATAACTTTATTGGACTTGAAGATGACCTCGAAAGCCTCGGAAAGAAATTAAAAAACTTTTGTGGCACAGGAGGAAGCGTAAAAGATGGTCAAATCATTATTCAAGGCGACCAACGCGAAAAAATATTGCAATGGTTGCTTAAAAATGAATTTAAGAACACAAAAAAAATATAGCACCTTTCGCTTACACCCCTATCATTACTGACCCTGCGCCAAAGAATACGCTTTCTTTCCGCCCCATGTATTTAGCAGTTCTGTAGAACATATTTTAAAGTCAGCAGACAAACGCTTGTATAATTCGATGATGTCTATTTGGGTTACAGGTTCTTCGCCAATGCTTTCATACCTGCACCTGTATTGATTAACAAGATTGGTAAATACAGATCCTTTGGGCCAAACCTGCGTTCCTCTATTACTGATGGTTACTAATTTAAAAAGGTCCTTAGTATGTTTAAGGCATTTCGCTGCTACAGCATCAGGTTGCTCATTGGATTCAATAAACATATCAACGCCAACAATTTCTTCTACTTGATCATCTTTGCTTATAAGCATAGGATGTTCTGCCAAATTGAAAACGGTTTGGGTTGCTTGAGCATCTGCCAACATAGGTTTTGGATTATGCTTTGGCAATTTCCCGAAATTATCAATAATAGCCTGCGCAAAATCAGTCGTGTTCAATGATGAAATATCCTTATTACCAAAATCACCTGTGTGTATTCCTTGCTCCAAAGTATAAAGCAATGCATTTTCAATATTGGCAGCATAGCTCATCAAACCTAGGTGACGCAGCATGGATAGCCCACTTAGCAATAATGCTGTTGGGTTGGCAATGTTCTTGCCTGTAATATCCGGAGCAGTACCATGCACTGCTTCAAAAATAGCTATATGATCACCTATATTGGCTGAGGGAGCAAAACCCAAACCACCAATCAAACCGGCGCAAAGGTCACTTACAATATCGCCTTGCAGATTAGTCAGCACAACCACATCAAAAAGGTCAGGACGGGTAACCAACTTCATACAGAGATCATCAATAATGATATCATCTGCTTTCAGTTCAGGATATTCTTTCGCTACTTCATAAAAGCATTCTAGAAATAAGCCATCCGTTATTTTCATGATGTTGGCCTTGTGCGCACAGGTAATGCGGTGAGTGCCCTTTTTCTTAGCCATTTCAAATGCATATTTTATTACCTGCAAGCTTCCGGGCTTGGTAATAAATCTTCTGCTTAGGGCTACATCATGGGTAAGCATATGCTCAATTCCTCCATAAGTATCTTCTATATTTTCTCTTACTATCGTAATGTCAATGGGAATACCCGCTTTGGAGAATACTGTATCTACCCCGTGAAGTGTTTGAAAAACCCTTTTGTTCGCATACGTATTCCACGTTTTCCTAGCCGTCACATTTACGCTTTTCACCCCTTTCCCTTTGGGAGTTTCCATCGGTCCTTTAAACAATATGCCCAATCTTTCGATAGCTTCCTGCGCTTCTGGAGTCATCCCATTGCTGTAGCCTTTGTCAAATACCCACTTCCCCATATCGACAAACTCATATTCTAAAGGAACATTTGCGGATTTAAATAAGTTTAATACAACTTCCATTATCTCAGGACCTATACCATCACCTTTTGCTACCGCAACCTTTGTCATACCTATAAAATTTGCGGCAAAGGTAAGGGGTAGAACTCCTTTGGCTTTGGTTAAGTTCGATAAATTTGTTTAAAGATTATCAAGAGATAAAAAATATCAAAAGTGCCTATTTTAACCTAGCATTAGCCTGATCTTCTAAACGACAGCATAATTTGATTATAGATTTCTCTACTTTTACTGAAAATTACCTAGTGCATGGTAACTAGAATATCTGAAGGGGTTGAAGTAAGCGTAGAAACCTTTTACCAGCCGGAATACAGCAATCCGGTTAATAGCGAATTTATGTTTGCTTATAGGATTACTATTGAAAATCACAACAATTTTCCAGTGCAGTTAAAAAAAAGGGAGTGGCATATATTTGATAGCAATGGCGAGTTCAGAGAAGTTGAGGGTGAAGGCGTTGTAGGTCAGCAACCTTTATTGAAAACTGGCCAACAGTTTCAATACGTAAGTGGCTGTAACCTTAGAACTGAAATGGGCAAAATGCATGGAAAATATTTCATGGAAAATCTGAATAATAAAGAAACTTTTGAAGTAAATATTCCTGCTTTTGAAATGGTTGCTCCTTATAAAATGAATTGATTTTCCAACTTTATCTTTCTTATTAGTTCCAATTGATATTTCCTTAAAATAATCGCGTAAAAGTCAACTTAAGGCTTATACTTTGCTTCTTCAAAAATAGTTTTTGAACTGGTTTGCATCAGCATTTTCAAAGTTGTTTTATCATGCTTTTCCATCCATTTTTTTACAATCTGCCAACCAACAAATTGGCCAATAGCACCTGGAGATTCTTTACCAAAAGCTTGAGTCATCGGTGCATCATTCATATAATCTCTGGTTGTACTCGGATCATTTGAAAATAGCAGATCATCCTTTACAAAATGGCTCCATATCGTTCTTTCGTTTTCATAACACCCTTCCAATTGCAGCTTAGAATAGCCGGTTTTTAACGTATCGGCTGTTTCAGGCATCAGCTGATCCAAAATATATAACCGCTTTCCAGATTCCACTATTTGCCCAATCAAATTCAGTCCAACACTATTATCAGGATATAAATCATCTAAGAGTGACTTTATACAATTAACAGGTATGTATTCTTTTGAAAATCTTCTGGAGATATAACCCGGGTACATCTCCTGAAAAGCCATTGTACCATAATATGAATAATTTTTGCCCATATACATTTGAAGTCCAACTGCCAATGCATCTGAGGTGACTACATTGCCATAACTGTTTAATGGACCAATGAATGTGATTAGTTTTGAAGGCAGCTTATACTCAGGGAAATAATACTTTATGAACTGCATTCCCCTTTTTACTTCTGTTGACACCAAATCAAATGATGCGAAAACATTATCTGACGTATCTTTCATCGACTGGTATGAACTAATAAATGATGCAATATTATCATCTACTACTTTTAAACTGTCGGGATGGTGAGGCAATGCCATAATGTTATAGATAAAATCTTGAAGAAAACGAGGATATTTTCTACTTAACATAGGCAGCATCTTATCTACATGATTGGAGTCAATAGCAAATAAATCTTTTTCAAACCGTTGTACTTCCAAATCAACAATTATATTGGAAACATCAGGAATATTTCTGCTTTTACACCCTGCAAAAGTGATGAAGAACAACAAAGAAAAAAGCACTCTCATCATTGAATATTTTGGGCGGCAAATTACAATAAGGTATGAACTTTATGTTGTTAAACTATAAATCGTGAAATTCGCAAAATGAAAATCGTTCTAGCACAACAAAACTACCATATCGGAAATTTTGAGAAAAACACCCAAAAGATCATTTCTGCCATTGAAGAAGCAAAGCAAATGAATGCGGACCTGGTGGTGTTTAGCGAATTATGTGTGTGTGGTTATCCACCAAGAGATTTTCTTGAATTCAACGATTTTATTAAAAAATCTTATGACGCAATCGACGAAATAAAACTGCATGCTGATATGATAGGCGTAATAATTGGAGCTCCTGCTAAAAACCTATCTACCATTGGAAAGGATTTGTTTAATGCGGCATTTCTATTGCACGAAAAAGAAATAAAAGGCGAAGTCCACAAAAGCTTGTTGCCAACCTATGACGTGTTTGATGAATACCGGTACTTTGAGCCTGCTTTTACTTGGGATGTGTTGACGTTTAAAGGCAAAAAACTGGCCATCACTATTTGTGAAGACATTTGGGATATTGAGGAAAATGCTTTGTACAGAGTTTGCCCGATGGATAATCTAATGAAGCATTCACCTGATGTGATGATCAACTTAAGCGCTTCCCCTTTTGATTATATACATGAAGCTG
>JANMZN010000500.1:0-1942 GCA_031383285.1 Segetibacter sp. | reverse complement strand
GTATTCGCCTCTTCCTCCTGCTGTCATTCTTTTTGGATCTATCCCAAACTGGGTTTGTAATATTCTAACTACAGAAGTAGCTCTTTTTACACTCAGGTCCCAATTATCGGTTAAGCAACTATTTTTCATTGGTACATTATCGGTATGCCCCTCCACCATAAATTCTATTTCTGGACGGCTATTGAGTACTTGTGCTACTTTGCCCAAAACCGAAGCTGCCTGTGCCGTCACTTCATACTT
This sequence comes from Segetibacter sp., assembly GCA_031383285.1. GTDB lineage: Bacteria > Bacteroidota > Bacteroidia > Chitinophagales > Chitinophagaceae > Segetibacter. The sequence goes on along the minus strand of JANMZN010000500.1, from coordinate 1,702 downwards.
ACCTGAGTTGAAAAGCATTTTATCTGAAATAGAAATAAAGACTACTCCTTTTTCTATTTTAATTTCTACATCTTTATCATTTACATCGCTCAATGCACTTTTTAAGTTCATAACCAAAGCCATATTCAACGAATCCTTACGAGATATAGATTGTTGCAGTGATTGAATATAATTGTCTCTTGTTCCAATATGTTCCAAAGATTTTTTTATGCTTTCTGCCTGCGAAGCTGAAATGACCGATAAGTCTTTCAACTGATTAAGCATGTTATTGTTGTTGTCCTTTACAAAAGATAGTTGTTTGTTGAGGCTTGCAATTTCGCTTTCCAATGCTGCTTTTTTCCTTGCAGATTCTTCCTGTTTTTGCAAACAGTCTTTCAGGTCACTTTGACTTTGCGTATAAGTTTGAGTTAGATCTTGGTACCTTTGTTGTTCTGTTTCAAGTTTTTTCTTGCTAATGCAGGATGTCATTATCAATGCTATGCATGCAATCATTCCGATATGAGTTAATTTCATAAACTTGTTTTTAATATTGAAGGTGCAATAGTAAGAAATACATTTTTTAGAAAAATGAGAATGGATAATATTAACAACTTGCATACTACTTACCTTTGCACCCTAAACATGATAAATGATAAAAGTTGGAGATTATAATACATTAAAGGTAATAAGGGCGGTAGATTTTGGGTTTTACCTTGATGATGGGCAAGAAGGCATTCTTCTGCCTAAAAGGTTTATACCTGCAGGACTAGTGATTGGCGATGAGGTGAAAGTATTTATATATCATGACTCTGAAAGCAGACTATTGGCAACCACGCAGCATCCTGCGGGAAAAGTGGGGGATGTAGTAAAAATGAAGGCATTAACAGTGACTGAGCATGGTGCATTTCTCGATTGGGGACTGATGAAAGATATTTTTGTGCCAAAGAGTAAGCAATTGGGTGGAATGCTATTAGGAGCAGAATATTTGGTTAAGATCTATATAGACGAGCAAACAGGAAGGGTAGCAGCTACAGAAAAAATTGAGCCATTTTTAAGCAATGAAATATTAAGTGTAAAAGAAGGCGAAGAAGTGGACATGGTTGTATTTCGCCGGACTGATATTGGATACCTGATGATCATCAATAATCTACATACCGGTGTTTTGCATTTCAATGAAATTTATAGAAACATTGGAACTGGAGATAAAATAAAAGGATTTATAAAAAAAATCCGACCGGATAATACAATGGATGTTGTAGCAGGCAAAATGGGCTATACAAGGGTAGAAGATGGCTCAGAAAAGATTGTTAGGTTACTAAATGAAAACAACGGTTATCTTCCATACCACGATAAATCTGCCCCCGAAGAGATTTATGATTTTTTTGGAATGAGTAAGAAAGCTTTTAAAATGGCAACCGGCAATTTATATAAACAACAAAAAATTGTACTGACTAAAACCGGTATTAAGCTGGTCGAATAAATAGGTTTATCAATTTCTTCCTTCGTGAATAAGGGGCACAACAGGATTTGAACTGAACTTTCGTAAATAAGCATCCAATGTGTTTTTCATTAAGCCCGCTATTGTCATTGGACCGACACCACCCGGCACTGGTGTTATTGCAGATGCTTTTTTCGAAACATGTTCAAAATCCACATCACCTTTTAATTTGTAACCGCTTTTTGTAGATGCATCGGGTACTCTTGTTATGCCAATGTCTATTAC
>JANMZN010000463.1:0-6445 GCA_031383285.1 Segetibacter sp. | reverse complement strand
AGCGACCCTAATTATCTGGATGCAAATTATTACTTCGGTTTTATCTCCTTTTATGAAAAAGATTATAAGTCTGCTTTGGAGGCATTTAAAAAAGTAGAGGGAGAACCTACCTACCAAAAATTAGTTCCTTATTACATTACTGAAATCATGTACTTTAATGGCGACAAGGACAAGGCAATAGAATATGGAGAGAAAAAGTTGAAACAAGGCGGTCAATATTATGACTTGCAGTTAAGGCAATTAATAGGGCATACCTATTTCGAAAGAAAGAATTACAACAAAGCATTGCCATATTTGGAGGAGTATGTAAGTAAATCTGATAAAGTAAGAAGAGAAGACATGTATGAACTTTCTTACAGTTACTATGAAGCCAATCAATTGACAAAGGCCATTGCAGGGTTTAAGCAATTGGGTGGCAAGGAAGATTCGCTGGCGCAAAATAGCATGTACCTTTTGGGAGACCTTTATCTTAAAGCGGGTCAAAAAGCCAATGCCAGAAGTGCATTTCTTTTTAGTTCTTCCAATAGTAGTAATCTAACCCAAAAGGAGATTGCAACATTTAATTATGCCAAGCTATCTTATGAACTTGGTTTTCAAAATGTCGCTTCATTAGAATTGAAAGGTTTTATTGGTACTTATCCAAATTCGAAGTATGTAGGCGAAGCGAAGGAATTATTGGTTGATGTATTAGCCAACACCAATAATTACAAAGAAGCTTTAACTATGTATGAAGGATTGCAAGGCAAGAGTGAAAGCGTTAAGAAGGCATATCCAAAAATTATTTACGGACGGGTAGTAGAATTCATTAATGAACAACAATTGGACAAAGCAGACGCACTACTGAATGATTTGATTGGGGCACCATATAATACAGCTCAACTTTCATATGCATATTTTTGGAAAGGGGAGATTGCTTATCGGAAAAATTTCGTGGACAATGCCATTGACTATTTTACTAAATATTTGAAGTCTCCTGTAACGAGTGGTGAAGTGAATATGACAAATGCCCGATATAATCTGGGCCATGCATACTTGCAGAAAGAGGGTTACAAACAAGCATTAGGCTACTTTGAACAAATAACTAAGAATGTATTGCCATCATCTACTTTTGTAGAACAGGACGCATACCTACGAAGCGCAGATGCTTATTTTATGAGCAGAAACTATAGCCAGGCACAGCAGATGTATGAAGTCGTATTAAGTAGTAATCTTTCCAATCCTGATTATGCTTTGTATCAGAAAGCACTCATTTTTGGTGCGGGCAATCGGGCACAGGAAAAAATAGCCTTGTTACAATCATTGGAACAAAGGTTTCCAGCTTCTTCTTTAATACCTGATGCTAATCTTGAAATTGCCAATACCTATTTGGGTGATGAAGATTTTCGTTCGGCTATTGATCCGCTCAGAAAAATTGTGATGAGCCGAAATGCGTCGGCTTTGCATCCTCAGGGATATCTTAAATTGGGCGTTGCATATTTTAACTTGGATAACAACCCCGATGCATTGACAAACTTTAAGAAGTTAATTTCATCATATCCTAATTCCCCCGAAAGCGATGCTGCAGTAGAATATGTAAGGAGTATTTTTATAGAAGATCAAAAGCCTGCTGAGTTTGTAGCTTTCATGAGGCAGAATGGAAAAATAATCAGCTATAGTGAAGAAGATTCTCTTACTTATGCTTCGGCTGAAATTCGTTTCAATAACAATGACCAACCCAATGCATTAAAAGGATTTATGGATTACCTCAACAGGTTTCCAAGTGGGCGATATGCAATTGAAGCAAATTATAACGCTGCTGGTATTTACAATGCCAAAAAAGAATACAGCAATGCGCTGATTGGTTATGATTATGTAGCATCTAAAGCTCCGAATAGGTTTGCAGAGAAAAGTGTTTTGCAAGCTGCTCGAATTAGTTTTTTTGAAATTAAGAATTATGTAGAAGCGGAGAAATATTTTCTTCAGTTAAAATCAATAGCATCTCAGCCGGATATTCAACTTGAGGCAATGCGAGGATTATTAAGATCACAATTTCGATTGAATAAATGGACCGAAGCAGTTAGCAATGCACAAGACCTTGTAACACAGAAGGGGATAGCCACCGACGATAAGATGATGGCTAATATGATTATTGCTAAGGATTTTCAGAACAATGGCGAGAATGAATTGGCTATGTCATCTTTTCGTACAGTCATAGGCTTGGGAAAGTCAGAATATGCTGCTGAAGCAAGGTACCAGGTAGCGTACATTATTTTTCAACAAAACAAATTAGCAGATGCAGAGAAGGCAGCATTTGAAGTTATCAATAAAGCTGGAAGCTATGAAGTGTGGGGTACAAAGGCTTATATTTTGCTTGGTGATATTTACTGGAAACAGAAGGATTATTTCAATGCAGAGGCGACCTTAAAAAGTGTAGCTGAGAATACCACAAATGCGGAGCTGAAACAAGAAGCACAGTTAAAGCTTGATGGCGTAATTGCCGATAAAAATGCAAATAGTAAAGTTCAACAGTAATCCAACATTATGAAGAAAATCATATTTATTACCCTATCATTATTGTGCATGCAAATGGTGCGTGCCCAAAAGAAGGTAACAACTCAAACATTTGATACCACGCGAAAAACAGTAGTGGTAACTTCTGCCTATAAGCCTTCGCTTAAACCTGCTGCAAAAATCAACTTCTCAGCGCCATCGCCTTTTATTGATACCGTTAAGCCTGTCCTGAGTTATAATGTTCCTGCCCAAAACTTATTCTTTACTTATCAGCCGGGAGCATTAAAGCCATTGGCACTTACTGTAGATGGCGGATTAAGTTGGGTGAATGACAATTATATAAAAGCTGGAGTAGGCAACTACAGTACTTTTATGGGCGAAGCTGGGGCTTCATTTGGAAATGGCGTTAATTCATTGGTAAATATAACCGGAAAACACTTTTCACAGAAAGGAAGTTTGCCCTTTCAGCAATACGGGCAGTCGGCTATTGGAGTATCTGGAGTTTACAGCCCCGATGAAAACCTGGAATGGAGAGGAAAGCTGGGGTATGAAACCAGTAGGCAATACTATTATGGATTTCAGCCAGATACAATTCCATTTGTAAAAGATAGCTTAAAGCAAATGTACAATACACTAAGTGCGCTGATTGGCTTGCGCAATAAGCAACCAAATAGTAACGGATTAAGTTACGATCCAAGTATTGCCATCAATCTTTTTTCAGATAACAGAAAAGGAAAGGAAACCAACCTGCTGTTGAATGCGCCCTTCAAAAAAGTTTTTGATGAAAACCTTTCTTTGAACCTTGGCATTACTGCAGACATTACCAGTTTGAGAACATTAAGCGATACTAAAATCGCCAACAATCTCTTTTATCTCTCACCAACCGTGTCTGTAAAACGTTCTTTGTTTACATTGAATGCAGGAGTTATTCCCGCTTGGGATAACAATAAGTTCTACTTACTTCCGAATATTTCTGCGGTAATAAAAGTAAAGGATAAGCCATTTGTTTTACAAGCAGGTTGGACTGGTTTTTTCCAGAAGAACAATTACCAATCACTATCAGCCTTCAATCCATTTATTGCCCAGCCTAGCAATTTGTTCAATACAAGAACAACAGAATTTTTTGGAGGATTGAAAGGTTCTGCGGGCAGCCATTTATCTTACAATGCAAGGGTTGGTATACGTACCAATAGCAATGCAGCCCTATTTTTAAGCGACACTCTTGATGGCAAATCATTTAATGTTATTAATCAGCCAAGTATGAATGCTTTGGTTGTACATGGTGAAGTTGGGTATAGTGTACAAGAAAAATTTAGTTTATTGGCAGGAGCTACTATAAATCAATTCAGCAATCTTCCGCTTAATACTAAGGCATGGGGTCTTTTGCCTCTTGAATTAACCGGAGCCCTTCGTTGGCAGGTAATGCAGGATATTCAGTTTAAAGCAGATGCCTTTATATGGAATGGGTCTTCTTATTTTCATAAAGGAGAATTTCCTGGAAGATCTAAAGGCGCTTTTGATCTGAATTTGGGTGCAGAGTTAACCATTGTTCCAAAGCTCAATTTGTGGATTCAGGCAAATAATCTGCTTAACAACAAGTACCAACGATGGGACCAATATCAAGTTGTTGGGCTCAATTTAATGGGAGGAGTTGTATATTCGTTCTCTAAACAAACCAAATAATGCTAGCATCTTTTTGCAAATACCTTGTTCTTAACAAAAAGGCTATAATGCCCGGCGTAGGTGTTTTTACAGTTACAAAAAAGCCAGCACTGTTTGATGCAGATAGAGGTGTTTTTTCAGCTCCCATGAGCGAATTTAATTTTGCAGAAGGAAATGCTATGGCAGATAAGCAATTTTATAATTTTTTGAAAAACGAACACCAAATTGATGAGGTGTCTGCTATCAGGCAGTTTAATGAGTTTTCATGTGTACTTTGGGAAGGACTTCATTCAAAAAAGGTAATTGATTTCCCCAATATTGGGAGCTTGGTTGTAAATAAAGAAGGTGTATTGATTTTCAATCCTATTGAAGATGATCTTGTATTATTTCCAGATATATCAAACAAACAAATCCCATTAGTACTGCCAGAAATTGTTCAGTCAAAAGTAGAAACGCCAAAACCAAAAAAAGCAACGCCTGTCATAATTGAAAAAGTAAGTACAAAAGATGAGGCTATTGTTGCTCCTAAGAATTATTGGTGGGTTGTAGCTATTGGTTTAGCAATTGTTTCTATTGCCGCTATTGTTTATTACTATACTGTTATTTTGTAGGGGGAAGAGTTGACTATTGAACATCAAAGCAAATTCCCAAATACAGTAGCATCGCAATTTGAACCTCTAATGCTAATCTTCCAATAATTTGCTAAGGCTTATAAGTTCTTGGTATTTATAGTCGTACTTATTATTTCTAAAGCATTTCGCCAGTTCTTCTATTTGTAATTGAATTAGTCGCTTATTGGACAAAGGCTTGAAATAAAATGGCGTAACAGGAACAGAAATTTTCTTGAAATAACTAATCATGTCTTTATGGGAGAATATTTGGCCGCTCAATGAATCAATGTAGAAATGGATTTTATCTTGAGGATTAGCGTCAACCTTGCTATCAAAATCGTTGTGGAAATAAGCAAGGATAAACTGCTTTGGAATGTTTATTGCTTTTACATTAATATCAAGCATGCCCGATAATAAAAGGTATAATATTCCGTTGCTAAGCGAATTGCCTTTTTTGCTTTCAATAACTTTGTGAATGAAAAAATCATCAGGATTATTATAGCCGATTTCAACCCCTTTGAGATTGTAATAATTATAAACGATACTGGAAATTACATTTGCTTGTTCAAGCGGGGTCAAATAACTGTTCAGTTCTAACCAAACATTTCTTCTAATCCGTTCCAACTCCTGCAATACGGGTGCTGTCGCCAATTCTGGATATTGAAACTTTGCAACTAATAAGGAGCCAAACAGCAGATCGTGGTATGGATTGCCATTCCAATCTGAGACATCTTTTGTAAGGTCATTAAAGTGAAGCTTGTGAATCAGCAACTCTATCCTTTCTTGAATATCTTCACTTAAAGTGTTTTCCCAAAGGTGTTCCAGGTTCGGTATTATTCCTCTTCCATAGTCAACTATTCTGCTACACACTGTCGAGAATACCTCATGATCAGGATCATCAATTAATGTAAACAAAGCTGATATTTCTCTGGTTTCGACCATTGTTGATAGGTATAGAAAGTTCTAATCTACTATTCAACGTCTAAGATCAAGAAAATATTTGCTTTAATGCGTTGTTAAGAACAACTAACTTGTTTTTTTCTAGTTGTTCAACTTGTGTTAATTTCTAAAAATTTCGATTTCTCAACCTAAGATTAAAGGCATTCTATAGTTTCGTAAAGAAAAAAAGTGATGAAAACGCTATGTCTTCAACACTTTCTTCTTATTGGTAGCATAGTAAATTACTTTTTCTTAGCTACTGCTTTTTTTGCTGGAGCTTTTTTAGCCGCAGCTTTTATTTTTTTTGCAAAAGCATCAGGCACCTGGGCTTCAATCATCTTTTTCACTTCATCCAAAGAGATAGTTGTTAATTCTTCTGCAGTGTATTTCCCTTTTTCTTCTTTACCCAATATTTTCAACATTTTCTTTCCGAATCGTAAGTACGGCCCCCATCTTCCATTCTCGATTGATATTTTTTCAGCACTCCATTGTTGAATGTAACGATTTGCTTCTTTATCAATTTTTTTCTCAATCAGTTCTTCACAATCTTTCTGACTAAGGGTATCAAAATTATACGCTTTGGGAATATTGATATACAATTCATTCCATTTAATAAAAGGGCCAAATCTTCCTTTGCCTTTGGTTACTGGCATATCCTGAAAATTGGCAATAGGAGCATCAGCGGTTTGCTTTTCTGTAATCATTTGTATAGCCCTATCCATATCAACGGTCATAGGATCAAC
>JANMZN010000455.1:0-9217 GCA_031383285.1 Segetibacter sp. | reverse complement strand
GGTACCGCTGTTTTATTATATCCTGCATATCTATGTCATTCATTTGTCCTCCAATATTGCAATGGTGCTATCGGGTTATAGTTGGAAGGATGTTTTTGCCAATCCATTTTTCAATCCGGTCACAACATTTGGTTACCCGCTTGTGGTGGTTTACAGCGTTTGGATATTGGTGGTTGTATTGTTGTATCCCTTGTGCAAATGGTATGATGGGTATAAGTTGAGGAACAAGGAGAAGTGGTGGTTGAGTTATTTGTGATGGGGGGGTGTGTAGCATTAAAAAAATGTGTGATTAAAGTAACACTAAAATACGAGAGAGCATAAATGAACAGACTGGTAAACCAATTTGACAGCCGAACCTACGTAAAATTGGAAGTGCTGCAATCAGACTTACAAGCTAGAGCTTATTATGCACATATTTTCTTACTAACTGCATTCAAATCCCTTTGGATGGTAGTTTAGATTTTTATATGTTTTTAAAACATATCTTTACGAGCGATTTTTAATGAATTGAATCTGAATTAACATACATGGCAAAAAGAATAAATAAAGAGACAAAGGCTACTACTCAAAAACCAATTGAGCAGTATGAGCATAAAGACAAGCAACGGGTAAACAACCCACCTGTTGGACTGGTAGATGCACACACCGACAACGGTGGTTACAAAAAGAAAACCTATCAATACGACCCACACCTTGACCCACAATTGCAATGGGCAGGAAAAGCCGAACATACAAGTTTTGACGTGCCGACAGTGAGCTTGCATGTGCATGAACGTATAGACCCAAGACGCATTATTGAAACCGTAAAAAAAGAAGAAGAAGTACCTACGCAAATGAGTTTGTTTGAAGAACGAAAGAAACCTTTGCGTGAAGCCATAGAATTTTATAAGCACAAAGAAAATTGGAGCAATAGACTAATTGCAGGTGATAGCTTACTTGTAATGAATAGCCTTATTGAAAAAGAAGGTATAGGCGGCAAAGTGCAAATGGTGTTTTTTGACCCACCTTATGGGATTAAATATGGAAGCAATTTTCAACCTTTTGTAAATAAACGTGAAGTAAAAGATGGTAAAGATGAAGACTTAACAACCGAACCCGAAATGATAAAGGCATTTCGTGATACATGGGAGTTAGGTATACATTCATACTTAACTTATTTAAGGGATAGACTTTTACTTGCTAAAGATTTACTGCACGAAAGCGGAAGCATCTTCATTCAAATAAGCGATGAGAATGTTCATCATGATAGAGAATTATTAGACGAAATATTTCTAAAAGAAAATTTTATAGGCCAATTAATTTTTAAGAAAACAGGCTCAATGTCTGGTAATTTCGTCTCAGGAATTTTTGATACGTTACTTTGGTATGGCAAAGAAAAAGCAAAAACAAAGTTCAGAAAATTATTAGGCCCAAGAACAAAAGAATCAATCGATTCAGGCTTCGCATATATTGAATTAAAGGATGGAACTTATAGAAGATTAACTCCCGAAGAGTTGAATGGTAAAATGCCATTTCCAGAAGGGAGAAGATTTCAAACGTCACCTGTTATGTCAAGTGGCGAATCAAAAGAAGGATTAATTCCATTAAAATTTGAAGGAAAAACATACTACCCTGCTGCTGGTAATCATTGGAAAATATCTGTTGATGAACTAAAAGAAGTTGGTAGAAAAGGAAGACTCTTGCCACTTGGTAAAACAATGACTTTTAAAAAATATTTGGACGAAGCCCCATTTACAGCTTTGACAAATGTTTGGTTTGATACAATGGAAAGCACTTATGCTGTACAAAGAATGTATGTTGTTCAAACTGCCGAAAAGGTAATTCAAAGATGCCTTTTAATGACAACAGACCCTGGTGATTTGATTTTTGACCTAACATGTGGCAGTGGAACTACCGCAAAAGTTTCTGAAGAGTTTGGGCGTAGATGGATTACTTGTGATACGTCAAGAGTTTCAATTGCAATTGCAAAAAAGAGGTTGTTGACTTCAACTTTTGATTATTACAAATTGGCACATCCAAATGAAGGTATTGGAAGCGGATTTCAGTATAATTTCGTTCCAAAAATCACTCTCAAGGCAGTGGCAATAGGTAATGAAATACCAAAAGAAAACCTTGTTGACAAACCAGTATTGGATTCGTCACGATTAAGAGTTACTGGCCCTTTTACAATGGAAGCGGTTCCTGCTCCAGTGGCAAAGTCATTTGAAGATATAGAATCAGAAACTAACATCGAAGCAGATGCCTCTATTTCACGGAGTGGTGAAACATTGAGACAAAACAATTGGATTGATGAATTATTAAAATCAGGAGTTAGAGGAAAAAGTGGTGGACACATTTCTTTTACAAGAATGGAATCTTTAAGTGGTACAAGATTTTTGCAAGCACATGGCGAAACAAAAGAAGACAACCCGAAACGGGTTGTAGTTTGTTTTGGCCCTGAACATGCACCACTTGAACAGCGTATGGTTGAGTTAGCTTTAGAGGAAGCAAGAACACTAAAACCAAAACCTGAAATTATTATGTTCTGTGCTTTTCATTTTGACCCCGAAGCAAGAAAAGATATTGAAGAAACGAACTGGCCTGGTATTACACTTTTAGAAGCCCAAATGAATGCTGATATGTTGACTGATGATTTGAAAAAGAAACGCAGCAGTAACGAAAGTTTTTGGCTCATTGGTCAGCCTGATGTAAGCCACAAAAAGCTAGATGATGGAAAATATCAGGTAGAAGTTTTAGGTTTTGATTATTATAATCCCAAAACAGGTAAGGTAGATGGCGGTGGTAAAGGCGATATTGCCATGTGGATGCTTGACCATGATTATGATGGAAGAAGTTTGTTTCCATCGCAAGTCTTTTTCCCTATGGCAGGAGCAAAAGAAGGTTGGGCAACTTTAGCCAAAAACCTGAAAGCTGAAATAGACGAAGAAAAAATTGAAGCTTTTGGTGGAACCGTATCTTTGCCTTTTACCCCCGGCAAAAATGTGGCGGTTAAAATAATAGATGCGAGGGGAATTGAGAGTTTAAAAATTATAAGATTATAAACTAAGGAATATGATTAAAGAATTAGTTTTAAAAAACTTCAAGAGTATATCAAATCAGACGTATAAGTTTTCTGATTTTGATTTACTTGTTGGCAGGAATAACAGTGGAAAAAGTACCATACTGCAGGCAATGGCTATATGGCAGTATTGTATAGATGAATTTCGCAGAATGAAAAGAACCGGTAAATCAGGTGCACAAATAGTATTGCCGAATTTTACTGCATTACCCTTACCGGAGTTTAATTTGCTATGGACAAATAAGGTTGACAGGAAATATAAGAATGGAAGCAAAAGTGCCGAGTATATTTTGATTGATATTGTATTGAAGTATTCAAAAAAAGATGGAACAGATGGTGAATTCGGAATTTCATTAAGATATCAGACCCCTCAATCAATTTATGCTATACCAATTAATGGATGGGCTGAGTTTAAAAAATTGGATGCTGCTAATGAGCTTCCTCATATTGTATATGTGCCCCCTTTCTCAGGATTAGACCCATTTGAAAAATGGCTGGATGATGCGGTAGTGAGACAGAATGTTGGCAAAGGTCAGCCTGGCTCAGTTTTACGAAATCTTCTTTTTAGAGTTATTGATGTCTATGAAACTGATGATTCAGGAAAACAAATTATCAAAAAACCAAACAAAATTGAAAATTGGAAAACCATTCAAAGCAAATTAAAAGAATGGTTTGATGTTGAGATACTAACTCCTGAATATAAAAAAGGAATAAGCATCAATATTGAAACAAAGTATAAGAATGAAAAGGGAAAAGAGTTTGACATTATATCTGGCGGAAGTGGATTTCATCAAACACTAACGTTGCTTGCATTCTATTATGGGTATGAAGGCGTAACAACTATTCTTTTTGACGAACCGGATGCACACATGCATGTAAATCTTCAACGTGAAATATTGAATTATTTCAGGGAACTTAAATCTACTCAATTTATCATTGCAACACATGCCGAGGAATTTATTAAGGGTGTAGATCCGGAGAATATTTATTCAGTTTTAAAACAAAAACCAGAAAGGGTTCAATCTAACCCTGAAATTATTACCGCACTTGCTGATGTAGATAATATGGCAATTGTCAGAACGCAGCAAGATCCTTTTATCCTTTATGTAGAAGGAGAAAATGATGAAAGAATTCTAAATGCCTGGGCATCTGTACTGAAAAAAGAAAGCGTTTTGAAAAGATTCTTTATTGAGTCGATGGGTGGCACAAGCAAAGTGGAAATGAAAAAAAAAGCAGACCAGCATTTTGCAGGGCTAAAAAAAATTGTTCCGGATGTACAGCGGTTAATTTTATTTGATTTTGATACTGAAGAAACATCTTTTCATCCTGCGGCTAATAATCCAGCTTTATTTGAGTGGGGCAGAAAAAATATTGAGAATTACTTATTGGTTCCAACTGCGTGGCATCGAGCTATCCTTGACAGGCGAAATGAAAAAGAAACTAATTTATTGAATGCCCCAATCCAGGAGATGGTAACAGAGTTTTTTGAAAGTGAAAATCTAACACTGCCTCGTGGGAAAACATGGAAAAATGTTGAAGCCAACATATTTAAAACAGTTGATGGAAAAAAAATATTGTTTGAACAGACTACATCGTTATTTCAGAAATTAAATAAAACGTTTGATTTAAAAATAAATCGTGAAGTTGTTAGTAGAAATTTTTTGCCTGAAGAACTCCATATAGATATTAATAACTTTTTCTCAAAACTTGAGGGAATTGTGAACTCATGAAGAACATTACCAAACTAATCATAAATTCCCCTTACAGAGAACCGCAACAGTATTGGGAATATATTAGAGATACTAGAGAATTTGTTTTACAAACAGGCCGCAGACCTGCGGGATATGTTGTGGCTTCCGAAAGTTCAAAATCATTTGACGACCCTGGAACATTCATTGAAATTGATTTAGTAAACACAATTCGGCCAAGAATAAATAAATGGCGTGAAGCCGATTATCCTGGCGTTACAGGCATAACCAAACGACTATTACATCATTGGCAAGACCCGGAAGAACGTAAAGACCGAAGGTTTTTCTTTTGTCAGTTAGAAGCCATTGAAACTTTAATTTGGTTAACCGAAGCACCCGAAGCAGACAAAACTGGAATAGAAATTCCGAGTGATGGCGGTGAGTTTAGCCGTTGGTGTAATAAAATGGCAACTGGATCAGGCAAAACCATTGTAATGACTCAACTGATTGCATGGAATGTATTAAACAAAATTGCGAACGGAAAAGACACTAGATTTTCAAAAAATATATTTATAGTTGCACCGGGATTAACTGTTCGCAATCGTCTTTCTGTTCTTAATCCAACCGACCCCGAAAACTATTACGAAGAATTCAACATTGTGCCTTCGGGTTTAATGGATTCTTTGCGACAAGGAAAAATAAATATCAAAAATTGGCACGGTTTGGCTTGGCAAACAGAAGAAAAAATTGCAAAGAAAAAATCAGTTGACAAGCGAGGAGCAAAAAGCGATGAAGCCTATGTTAAAGAAGTTTTGGGCGACATGGCAAATGCCACAAACATTATTGTAATAAACGATGAAGCACATCATGCTTGGCGTGTACCTGCCGAAAGTAAAATCAAAGGCGTAAAAAAAGAAGATATTGAAGAAAGCACTATTTGGGTTGGTGGTTTAGACCGAATAAATAGAGCAAGAGGAATTTTGCGTTGTTTCGATTTATCTGCAACACCATTTGCACCAAGCGGAAAGAAGGCAAGTGAAGAAGCATTGTTTCCTTGGATAGTTTCAGATTTTGGTTTGAATGATGCCATTGAAGCTGGTTTGGTAAAAACACCAAGAGTGGTAGTTCGTGACGATGGAAATGTAGATGCCAATTTACGTTCACGTTTGTATCACATCTATATGGATGAAACGGTGAAAGACAACATCAACCAAAAAGTGGATGAAACAACACCACTCCCCGACCTTATCAGAAATGCTTATTTGCTTTTAGGCAAAGACTGGCAAGCTACAAAAGACAATTGGGAAAAGGCAGGATACAAAATTCCGCCTGTGATGATTACAGTTGCTAATACAACTTTCACATCAGGCAGAATAAAATACTCATTCGACAAAGATGCTTTCAATCTTGCAGTTGCAGGTTTGGGTGATTTGTGCAATCCTGAAAAGACTTTGCAGATTGACAGCAGTATATTACAAAAAGCAGAAGCTGAAAGCGAAGAAATTGAAATTGCAGAAGTAGAAGATACCGAAGACGATTCAGAAGACGCTCCAAAAGAAAAGAAGCTAACCAAAAAACAACAAGCCGAACTTTTAAGGAGAACGGTAGACACTGTTGGAAAAATTGGAGAACCCGGTGAACAGATTCAAAATGTAATTTCTGTTGGGATGTTGAGTGAAGGTTGGGATGCAAAAACTGTAACGCATATTATGGGTTTAAGAGCATTCAGCAGTCAGTTACTTTGCGAACAAGTTGTGGGTAGAGAGGTTTGCGTAGAACTTCGTATGATGTTGCAGAAGATGGATTATTTGAAGCGGAGTATGTAAACATTTTTGGTGTTCCGTTTACATTTCTTCCTCACGAAGGCGGAGCAGATGGTCCACCACCACCGCCACCAAAGCACAAAACGGAAATAAAACCAGTAAAGGAAAAAGCTGAACATGAAATCACTTTCCCAAACGTGATAAGGATTGACCATGTGTATAAACCGCAACTGACTTTAAATATTAGCAAAGTAAAAACGCTTGAACTTGATCCATACGAGTCAATAACAGAAGCTGAATTTGGGGCCATTGTCGCTGGCAAACCAACACAAATGGCAGTATCGGAAGTTGAACTTATTGAAATTGGTATTAAAACAAGAATGCAGACAATTATTTTTAAAGTAGCGTCTGCCATTTACAATTCAGAAAAAAAACCTGATTGGAAGGGAAGCAAGGAATCTTTTCTAATTCAACTGATTAATATTATTGAGCAATTTATTTACTCAAACAAAATAGTAATCAAAAATCCTTTATTTAATCAAGAGGAAGCAAGGAAAAGAATCTTGATGATGCTAAACATGAACAAGGTTGTCCAGCATATTTGGAATGAAATACGAGCCGTAAACACAGAGTCATTAGCACCGTCCTTTGATAAGGAAAATCCAATTCGTTCATCAGGCGACATCAGAACTTGGTGGACAAGCAAACCAAACGAAGCGTTTGACAAATCACATATCAGCTTTGTTGTTGTTGACAATAAATGGGAATTCTTGGAAGCAAAGACAATCAATGAATCCAATGTTGTAAAATCATTCGTTAAAAACGACCATTTGAACTTTGTGGTTTATTATAATTATCAAGGAGTTGTAAGACGCTATTTTCCTGACTTCATCATTAAACTAACAACAGGCGAAAACCTAATTGTAGAAACCAAAGGTCAAGACAACGAACAGAACAAAACTAAACGAGCCTACCTTGATGAATGGTGCAGAGCCATCAATCAGCACGGAGGTTTTGGCAAATGGAGTTGGGCTGTTTCATTTGACCCGAATGACCTTGACCAAATTTTACAAAATTCAGCCTTGAGTTTTAGCGGACACATTTTTGCCGATACCGACAATTACACTGCTGCTGAAAAGATTTTTGATGCTACAATTAATTTCTTTGAAACATCAGGTTTTGAAATTTCAGAAGAAGGAAGAATCAAACAAGGTTCTTGGTTCAAAGAAAAGGTAGTTTATAAAATCAGAAATGTTTTCAGAAGCAAAGAAGGCAAAGAAATTTTCGACAAGACAAAGAAAGCGATTGAACTTCAACAAATTGAAGTTCATCAATCACAAGCGAACAAGAACAATGCAGAAGCGGCAGCAGTTTTGTTGACAGCAGTTAAAGACGTTCCATTCTTTGCAACAAAAATGGGTTCTTTAGTTATCATCAAGACAACTGACCAAATCGGGCAAGAGCAAGTGATCACAAGACTTTTGACAACAGAGGAAACAATCTTCTACGACCAAAATCCTGCATTGCTGAACAACCCAATAGAATTATTAAACAGTTTAAATAATGGTGACGGAACTATACGGCTATTATAAAACATACTTTCTGTAATATATTTTTTTACCAATCCCAAAGCCGAACCTTTCAAACAATGGCTCCCAAAAGTGGGCTATTAACAACTACTAAAAATTATAAATTCTAAAATGAATTCTAAAGTCACATTCAAAACAGTAGTTTTATTAATTGTTTTAATTTCTGCGTTTTCATCTTATTCGCAAAAACCTACCATTATCATTCAACCGTTTGATAATTTTTCAACTTTAGAAGCCAAAACGGTCTATCAAAAAGTAAAAGCTATTTATCCATCTACTTTTCTTAATCCTGCGATTGCATTTCCAAAGCATTCATTTTATAAACCAAGAAACCGCTATCGTGCGGATTCTATTATTAGCTACTTAAGAACCAAAGCGATAAAAGAGGCTGTGCTAATTGGTTTGACCAACAAAGACATCAGTGCCACTAAAAATGGAATTAAAGATTGGGGAGTTATGGGTCTTGGCTATTGCCCCGGTAGTGCATGTGTAGTTTCAACTTACAGACTTTCAAAAAATAAAAGAAGTAGTCAATTTTACAAAATTGCCATTCATGAATTGGGGCATACGCAAGGATTAAAGCATTGCCCTGTTAATACTTGTTTCATGAGGGATGCAGAAGGGGGCAATCCTACAGATGAAGAAACCGGGTTTTGTACAAGTTGTAAAACATTCCTGGTTAGGAAGGGTTGGTTATTGAAATAAAAACCAAATGAATTACTAAAGACATGCTAGTTTTAAGAGTTCCGCAGGGCTCTTAAATTTTACATGAAAAGCAGGACTTTGTCCGGCAAATATGATCAAATTTACCGGTCGCAGACCTGCAACAAATAAGGCATTTAAGTTCGCTTTGCTAAACTTAAACGAGCAAGCGAATTAAGTTATAATTGGTTGACAATTTTTATCTACGAGATCTGGCATTATTTCTTATTTTTAGTGGTACGCTTTATAAAATAATAACGCATCCATATTAAATTTAGTAGAAATGCCCAACCTCAAACTCTTCGAATCCAAAAAAGTCCGGACACATTGGGACGAAAAATCAGAAACTTGGTATTTCTCAGTAATTGATGTAATCGAAATTTTAACTGATAGCTCCAATCCAAGGGATTATTGGTT
>JANMZN010000441.1:0-4266 GCA_031383285.1 Segetibacter sp. | reverse complement strand
TTCATCAGCGGTTCAAGCAAGTTCAGCTTCTTTACACGTACCTGATACTGTTCACACAGCATCTTTACCTGAACGTTCAGCACCATGCCTTTTGAACACAGCACCTTCAGGTGGTTTGCACACGCTGTCTGCACAGCCTATTCGGTAGACCTACTACCATCTTCTATTCAGCATTGAACAGAACTATCTTAGGTTCAGTTCATTCGTGACACACCCAACAAGGGCAGCTATCTCAGTCGCTAATCTCAAGCAGTTGCACACAGACCTAACACCGGCTGTTACCACCTTGCGAAACATTCGAAAAGATTATGCTGCCGCCGTCGACGAACAGCAGGCACTATTCAAGCCATTTCCAAAATTCATCACCCGGGTCATCAAAGCAGTTCGCACCAGTGTAGACGATAAAGAACAAGCCGATACTGCCGAAAGCATCCGCAAAAAAATTGCAGGCACACGCATCACCGCAAAAAAGAAAGACCCCGAAGCCACCGAAATTTCAACTTCACAGCTTTCCTACGACAGCCAAAACAAAAACTTTAGAGAACTAATAGCAGCCATCAATAAAATTCCCGGATATACACCCAACGAAGTCGAACTAACCGTTCCAGAACTCGAAAAAGTTGTTATCAATATGGAAGAAAAAGTTGCCAACGTCAGCAGATTAGAAGGCATCATTGTAAATGCAAAAAATACACGAGATAAATTACTCTTTTCCCCCAAAACAGGTCTTATAGATTTAGTAGAGCTTGTAAAACAATACATGGGTTCCGCCTTCGGCGACTCTTCTCCAGAACTTAAATACGTAAGAAAACTAAAATTTCGCAGACAAAAACTAAAATAGAAATTGGGGCTTTTGGCCCCTTTTTCATTATATAAATAAATCATTAACATATTTCGGTAAATAATCAAACAAACCCCGTTACGGAGCAAACAAACACCGTTACAGAGCAAACAAGCACCGTTACAGAGCAAATAAGCACAGTTACAGAGCAGATAGGCACTGTTACAGAGCAAATAGGCACCGTTAAAGAACAAACAGGCACTGTTACAAAGCAAACAAGCACCGTTAAAGCGCTAACAAGCACCGTTACGGAGAAAATTGTCTTCCCCCAAAAAACCTAACCTGATCGCAATATCCGATTGTTGCTCAAGGATATGCAGAAAGCTACCCCAAAAATCACATTTATCAATATGTGAATGTTGTTAGCAAGCGCCTAAAAACAAATTACAAACAAACTCCGCATTGTCTTTCCGATCCGCCGCGGCGGAGAGGAAACCCTAAGATTGTGCAACTGAGACTTGCGCCGTGGTTTGTGTTCTTCACCAACAGCTTTTAGGTTATGTCGGGTTTGCAAGTGAAGAAAACTTGCAAAGAGGGAACATGAAGTAAAACAAAAGCCCCGATAGTCGTTAATTATCGGGGCTTTATTTTTTGGGCCTTTCGTCTACTCCACTTAATGTTGGGTGTCGGTAAAATTGCAGATAACAAACAGGTATTGCTGCAGGTGTGTAATTCATTGCTTGTCCTGCCCGAAACTGCTGCTGATAGCTAAAACCGCCGATTGAACTTCCGTCTGCCCAGCTTTTGCCAATACTTTTATTGTGGGCAGTTCTCGTTAAGCCACTTTTATTTTACCTTCTCTAATTTGAAGCATGAATTCTTTTTTCTGAGCTAATGTCATACCCTCCATCATCTTTGCCATTTTCTCTTTTATGTCTCTGAAAAATGCAACACTGTCAAAGGTTTTTACTGCTTTAGTTTTCATTTTTTAAAAATTCTAATGGTGAACGTATGTCAATGATTGGATACCCCAATCTGATATTTATTGAGTTGAACATTTTTATTTTGTCAAAGTTTACTATGTGTTTAAAGTTCCAACTAATTAAACAGTCTAACCGATTGACAGATGCTAATGCAATATGATAAGCATCATTTTCACTTGCTTTTCCTAATGCCCCCGCTAGTTTCAGTGTTCCGAATGGCACTGAAATATATAAGGGTTTTAGGTCTCCCGACTAAAGTACGCGACAAGTATTGACCGGAAAATTTTTAGCATGTTCAAAGATTGCAAACACTCCAACTTTCTACCGTTCGTTTCATTTTAGATTTAGGTTACGGTTTGCTAAACTGAAACAAGCAATAGAAACGCTTACCCTAACTGGGTTTCATTTCTTGCCCGTTGGGCGCAACGAAACCCTGTTTA
This sequence comes from Segetibacter sp., assembly GCA_031383285.1. Taxonomy (GTDB): domain Bacteria; phylum Bacteroidota; class Bacteroidia; order Chitinophagales; family Chitinophagaceae; genus Segetibacter. The sequence goes on along the minus strand of JANMZN010000441.1, from coordinate 2,062 downwards.
TTGTGCGTAGTGCTTTATTGCTTTATAAATACTAAAATATTTGTGTCAAGAGTAATCTTGTAAAGTTTATTTGTCTTAATACTTTCAAGAACTCTTTTGTATAATAATGCTTTAGATTCGTCGGTAATGTTTTCATACCCTAAAGAACCTGTCTTTGGGTGAACAAACATTAAATAGATTTTTTCGTCTTTGATAACTAATAAAAAGTAAACTCTAAATCCTCCGCTTCCATTTAGCCTTTTCTTGATGTAAGGAGTGTCATCGCTGTTATTTAGTCTTGTACCAGACATTAATTGAGTTATTTCCTTCTGAAAAAAATACTCAATTATGTCGCCTTCAATTGTTGAATAGGAGTTTTTCTTCTTTAACTTCTCAAATTCAACTTTAAAATCTTCGAGGCAAAATATCTCCATTAAAGTAAAGAAAGTTCTTTTGTTGTTTCTTGAAAGTCAGCAATGTTTGGTAGAAAGAAAAATCTAGATTCGAGGTCAGCAGCAACATCTTTTAAGTCGTCTATTGAGGCTTTAAATCTTTTGATTTCATCTTTAGCTATTCCTTTGGAGCGTAGAAATCCTAAAGAAATATATTGTCTAAGTAATGAAGAATGTAAATCCCTAATTGAAGAAATTAAGTCATTGATTGACATTAAATTTTCGTTGTCTATCTCATTAAACCAAGTAATTTCTTCTATTTTGACAACTAATGAATTTATTCTGTTTGTTTTATCTGTAAACTTTTTCTTAAAATCTAAAATTTTATCAAGCAGGTTGTTGATTTGCGTCTCGTCAAAAACAGATTCCTTCTTTTCGTTAAAAGAAAGAACTCGAACTTTTTCAAAAGTTTCAGAAATTCTAGATTTGTATTCTAAACAGTCCATAATAGTTCTATAACGTAAATATAAGGAGTATTGTTTCCTAAACTAAAAAATTGTTTTTTTACAATTACTTTAATTTGTAAATCACTGATTTTCAGCATTAAGAACAACTCAAAAATAGGCGAATGTTTTCCACCCACAAAAACATTTTCCTAATATTCAATCTACGAAAAATCAACAATAATTGAAAATGCGAAAGTCTAAAAACTTTTGGCAATACAATTTTGCTCAAACTTTCGTATTAGTTATTGTTTGCGCATTATTTTCGCGCCGCTGTTGGTTCTTCACCCCCCTCCCAATTCTGCCCATTCTCCACACCTTGCACCCTCAAAATCAAATCAAATTATCCATTAATCATTGACCATTCCACCCCCAAATCCGCTTAAAAAAATCCACCCATTGCGCCGTGTGTCTTCCCCTAAAAAACCTAACCATATTAATGGAAAAATATCTTGAGTTGATAAGCAAATTTTATTTAACTCAAAAGATTCCAAAATCACCGATTTCGCAAAGTTTTAGTTGGCCACATTACCTCCATTTAAGACTACCTCCTCACCACCATTTCCGGTTTGGTATTTTTTCCTTTTATGGCAGCCATGTTTCGGCTACTGGTGTTGGTATCGTGTACATCGGCCATGTACACAAGGTAAAATAGTTTGTTGGTCTTTCCGATTACGCCTCGGCTGAGCGGAAACCCTAAGGATGTGCTGTAGAGACTCCTCCTTAGGTCGGAGTGACAATGCAGGAAGGTTGGAGTAACAATGCAGGAAGGTCGGAGAAACAATGTGGACCAATCCCCTACATTTGCCCCGTTAGTTTCAGTGTTCCGAATGGCACTGAAATATATAAGGGTTTTTGGTCTCCCGACTAAAGTACGCGACAAGTATTGACCGGAAGATTTTTAGCATGTTCAAAGATTGCAAACACTCCAACTTACTACCGTTCGTTTCATTTTGGATTTAGGTTTCGGTTTACTAAACAGAAACAAGCAATAGAAAAGCTTACCCTAACTGGGTTTCATTTCTTGCCCGTAGGGCGATACGAAACTGACTCGTCCTAAAAAAAGTTTACAGTTTAGTTAGTTAATCCTGCTATTAGTTTACAGTTCATTTTTAATCCTGAATTGAGTTTACAAATGTATTTTGTTTTCGGTAATAATTCTTCCATAATTTCTCTGTTTTGATTTTA
>JANMZN010000434.1:0-33018 GCA_031383285.1 Segetibacter sp. | reverse complement strand
ATGCACTTGCAAAATCATTTTTGATTTAAAGTTTCGCAACTTAAATTCATTGTGAATTTTAATCATTGCCAGTTTAATCATGTCTGCTGCAGTTCCTTGAATGGGCATGTTAATAGCATTCCTTTCTGCAAATCCACGGACAGTAAAATTGGCACTGTTGATGTCTCTTAACCAACGTTTTCTTCCCATCAAGGTTTGTACATAGCCATGCTGTTGAGCAAATTTTATTTGTTCATCCATGTACTGCTGTATGTTGGGAAATTGCTTTTTGTAATTGTCGATAATTTCTTTTGCTTCGGTACGACTAATTTTCAAATTTTCTGATAAACCAAATGCTCCCTGACCATAAATAATTCCGAAGTTTACACTTTTGGCTTTGTATCGCATTTCTTTGGTTACATCAGCTTCTTCAATACCATATACTTTGGCGGCAGTAGCAGTATGAATGTCTTTTCCTTGCTTGAAAGCATCAGTCATATTTGGATCACCACTGATGGCTGCTACAATACGCAATTCAATCTGAGAATAATCGGCACTTACCAATACATGATTTTCATCTCTTGCAATAAATGCTTTTCTTATTTCTCTTCCCCGTTCTGTTCGTACTGGTATGTTCTGAAGATTTGGATTGTTGCTACTCAATCTGCCGGTAACTGCTATTGCTTGGTTGTATGATGTATGCACTCTGCCCGTCTTTCGGTTAATCATTGTTGGCAAAGCATCTATGTAAGTGCTTTTTAGTTTTGTCAATTCACGAAAACCGAGAATGTCATCTACGATCTTATGCTGTGCGGCTAATTTTTGCAATACATCTTCTCCTGTAGCATATTGCCCTGTTTTTGTTTTTTTTGCTTTTGGATCTATTTTTAATTTATCAAACAGTACTTCTCCTAATTGTTTTGGGGATGCAAGATTAAATCTAACTTCAGCCTGAGTATATACATTTTCTTCAAATTGCTTTGCCTCTTTTTCTAGTTCTTTAGAATAATCTGCCAGAAAATCTTTGTCAATTCTAATACCTTCGTATTCCATATCTAGCAATACTTTTACAAGGGGGATTTCTATATCTGTGAAAACATTTTCTACTTCCTTTTGCTTAATGATAGGTGCAAATGTTTCTTTTAACTGTAGGGTTATATCGGCATCTTCCGCAGCATATTCTTTCACTTTTTCTATATCAACCTCCGACATTTTCAATTGGTTCTTTCCTTTCTTACCTATCAGTTCTTCTATGGATACAGGTTCATATCCCAGAAATTGAGCGCTCAAGTAATTCATGCTTCGTCTGCCCTCGGGCTCTATAAGGTAATGCGCCAACATAGTATCAAAAAGTTCGCCTGCCAGTTCTATACCATACCATTTCAAAACTATCAGGTCATACTTTATATTTTGACCAACCCACTTTTTAGAAGCATTTTCAAACAATGGTTTAAACTGTTGGAGAAAGGTGATGCATTCGTCATAGGTCTTTGGGCAAGGAACATAATAGCCTTCTCCCTTTTTATGGGAAAATGACATACCAACAATATCTACATCATGGGCATTGGTGCCTGTGGTTTCTGTGTCAAAACTAATTTCATCAATTATCTGTAAGTCCTCAATGAGTTGCGTTATTTTTTCTTGTGTATCAACCAATACATAATGGTGAGTGGTGTTGTGAATATTTTTGTCAGCTACCATTCCTATTTGTTCGCTAGGTTCTCCTGCTTCATTTGCTTCTACTTCGGCCTCCTTATTATTTTCATCGGTACCAAAAAGGTCCATTTGTCCACCGGTGGTTTGAGCACCGGGTTTATCAAATACATTAAACCCTTCGCCCAAAATTCTTTTTCCCAAAGCTTTAAATTCAAGCTCCGCAAATACATCTTTTAGTTCTTCATTGTTCCATTCTTTCAGCCTGTAATCTTCTTCATGAAATTGTACAGGAACATCTGTAATAATGCGGGCCAATTTTTTACTCATAATGGCTGCATCTTTGCCGTTCCGTATCTTTTCGCCCAATGCACCTTTTATGTTGTCGGCATTGGCCAGTATGTTTTCAAGTGTATCATATTCTTTAAGCAGTTTCGCGGCAGTTTTTTCGCCTACACCGGCTATACCGGGAATGTTATCAACTGCATCGCCCATAAGTCCCAACATATCCACTACTTGTTCTACTCTTTTTATTCCCCATTTCTCTGTTATTTTTTTTGCATCTAGTATTTCTTCTTTATTACCAAAGGAAGGCGGCTTGTATATGTACACGCTTTCATGAATGAGTAATTGTCCATAATCCTTATCAGGAGTTACCATGTACACTTCGTACCCCATATCAGCAGCCTGCCATGCAACGGTTCCTATCACATCATCGGCTTCGTAGCCATCCAGTTCCACCACAGGTATATTGAATGCCTGAATGATGCGTTTGATATCCGGTATGGAAATGATCAGGTCTTCAGGTGCTTCCTGCCGGTTGGCTTTGTAGTCGGCAAAGTCTGTATGCCTTTCAGTAGCTGCGGCAGTATCAAAGCATACAGCAAGGTGCGTTGGTTTTTCTTTGTTAATGATGTCTATCAACGTAGAGGTAAAGCCGAATTGAGCATTGGTATTTTTTCCTTTGCTTGTAAGTCTGGGTGCACGTATAAGTGCATAGTACGCACGGTAGATAAGCGCAAAGGCATCTAGTAAAAACAGTTTTTTAGGCATAGGGCGAAGGTAGAAAAATTTAGCAGCTATAGCGGAAGGATTAATTTGTGGAGATAAATAATAAAATAATTAAAAATTCCTAAGAGAGTAAATAATAAATTTCATATTTAAAAATAAAATATTCTTTTTGCTGCAATACAAAAGCCTCCACATCCGGAGGCTTTTGTATTTGTTATTTCAGAATAATTTTTACCACCCAAGCAAATACGCAAAGATCAACGGTGCCACAATGGTAGCATCGCTTTCTACTATAAACTTTGGTGTATTAATGTCTAGTTTGCCCCAGGTAATTTTTTCGTTGGGTACTGCACCGCTATAACTTCCGTAGCTGGTGGTACTATCACTGATTTGGCAGAAATAACTCCAGAAAGGAACATCATGCCACTCCAGATCCTGGTACATCATTGGTACCACACAAATAGGAAAATCGCCGGCAATACCCCCACCTATCTGAAAGAAGCCCACTCCTTTTCCACCACTGTTGGCCCGGTACCATTCCGTTAACCAAACCATGTATTCAATACCGCTTTTTACAGTACTGGCTTTTAGTTCATTTTTAATAACATAACTGGCAAAAATATTTCCTGTTGTACTGTCTTCCCATCCCGGTACTACGATAGGAATATTTTTTTCTGCGGCAGCTACTATCCAACTGTTTTTTGGGTCTATTTCATAATACTGTTCCAACTCACCACTTTGTATAGTTTTGTACAAAAACTCATGCGGAAAATACCGTTCGCCCTTTTCTTCTGCCTCTTTCCATTGCTTTACCAAATGCTTTTGCAATCGGCGAAAGGCTTCTTCTTCGGGAATGCAAGTATCCGTTACCCGATTGTAATGGTTTTCTAACAAATCCCATTCGTCCTGAGGCGTCAGATCTCTGTAGTTAGGCACTCTTTTATAATGACTGTGTGCTACCAGGTTCATTACATCTTCTTCCAGATTAGCACCGGTACAGCTTATGATATCAACTTTCCCCTGTCTAATCATTTCTGCAAATGAAATTCCTAATTCTGCTGTACTCATGGCACCTGCCAGGGTCACCATCATTTTTCCACCTTCTAGCAGGTGGGTTTCATATCCTTTGGCTGCATCTACCAATGCAGCAGCGTTGAAGTGCCTGTAATGATGCAGAATAAACTGCGAAACCGGTCCTTTGCTCATGTTTATTTTATTTGGGTTGCAAAAATAATCGTTTGCAAGGTATGGATATCATAAAAAAAGCCCCCGCTTTTGCGGAGGCAAGTTTGTTTTTCTAAAATCCAATTATTTACTGGTCTGACTGAACACAGAAACCTGGTTATTTTCGCCAACCTTAATGATTACTGTTTCTTTTTCATTTTCAGCAGAAATGTAATAAGCGTTTTCTTCTGCAGCTTTAAAATGGATGGCTTCTTTTACATTGTAATTGCTGTACAATTTAGCAAATGCTCTTTTGGCATCTACCGGCATAGCGTCTAATGAGATTACTTTGCTGGTACCAATTTCTTCACCATCTTGGCTGTAAAAAGCTTCAATCCGCTCATTGTTTATGATGAATGATGCTTTTACAAAATCTTGTTTGATGGTCCACTGCACATCTGCAGCCCCTTTGAAAGCGGATTTAAAACTGCTCAACACATTGTAATTTACTGATGCTGTTGGTGCGGCAAATGCGCTTCCTGCTACTGATATGATAGCAGCGATGATTAACTTTTTCATGATGTAGTTTTTTTTAGTTGTTATTGTTTTTGTTTGGTGTCAGTTATTTTGTTTGACAAGTCAAAAGTAGAACGCCTTAAATGCTCTCGCAAGGGAATAATGATGGAACTAGCCAGATTATTTTATGATTGGATGAACGGTAAATAAATGGGTTAATGGATTTGCCATAAATCTTCTGTAAGTCAATGATGTCAATGCTTTCAGGTAATTTCTTAAAAATATTTAAAAAAATATAATGAAGCTATAATAAATAATTGGTGATGATGAATGGTATCTAAGCTCATTAGTTTTATCGTAATGAAGGAAGTAGTAGTATTGAAATGGTTGAAAATTTTATCAATTGTCAGGTAAAAAAATCAATATGCTATATTGCGGCGGCATTTATTATCAATCATCAATCATTTAATTTTAATGAAAAGCTTTTTCGCATTTGTCGCTTGCTTTTTCACTTTACAGTTGTTTGCTCAAACATCTAGCATAGAAGGGGTTTGGTATGGTTCGTTGGATGTAGGCGTTAAACTCCGAATCGTATTTAACATAAAGAAAGCCGAGGGTGCATATATTGCAACGATGGACAGTCCAGATCAAAATGCAAAAGGGATTAAAGTGGCTGAAGTATCAATAACAGATAATAATGTTCACCTTGATATTGCTGTAGCAGGTGGCCTTTTTGATGGCAAGTTGATAAATGATACAACTATAGTTGGCGAATGGAAACAAGGTCAAGGAAAACTTCCACTTACATTAATTAAATCTGTCAATGTTTTAGAAGGTCCAAAGCGGCCTCAAACCCCAAAGCCACCTTATAATTACAAAGCAGAGGAAGTTGCTTATACAAATGCTGATAAGTCAGTAAAATTGTCCGGCACATTTACCTATCCTTCAACAGGCAATCACTTTCCAACCGCCATTCTTATTACCGGAAGTGGGCAACAAGACCGCGACGAAACTATTTTCGGTCACAAACCATTTGCTGTTATAGCAGACTATCTTACTAATAAAGGATATGCTGTTTTAAGAGTGGACGATCGGGGCAAAGGTTCCTCCACCGGAAATGTGGCAAAAGCAACTTCTGAAGACTTTGCATTTGATGTAGCATTGGGAATAAAATTTCTTAAAACAAGGGCAGAAGTAGATACCAATAAATTAGGCCTGATTGGGCATAGTGAAGGTGGATATATTGCCGCTTATCTTGCAGGAACAAGAAAGGACATTAATTTTATAATATTACTTGCAGGACCGGGGGTAAAAGGGTTGGATCTGATGGCTGAACAAAACAGTGCATACCTTCAGTCATCAGGTATTTCTTTAGGCGCAGCCAGTTTATATAAAAACCTTTATTCAGAAATTGGAAATGCAGTTCTCAGGTCAAAAGACACAGCTGCCGCCATGAATAAAGCCTGGGAATCCTATAAAGCTTGGGTCAATGCTGCCCCGCAATCATCACGTATAGAAGTCGGTATTATAAATGATGAAGTAGCAAGAAAAACTGTAAAATCGTTAATTGACGCATTCTCTTCACCATGGATGAGTTATTTTCTCCAATGCGATGCATCCAAATATCTGGAGAAAACAAAAGCCGCTGTACTTGCTTTGAATGGGGCAAAGGATATACAGGTTATTGCTGATCAAAATATAAATGGAATCAAGCAAGCATTAGAAAAAAGTAAATCGCGGTCTTATCAAACAAGGATATTTCCCGATTTAAACCACTTATTTCAACATTGTGTTAAATGCACAGTACCTGAATATGCAGAAGTTGAGGAAACTTTTTCTCCTGAAGTGTTGGAAGAAATGGGTAAATGGCTGGATCAAAATGTAAAGACCAGGTAACATGAACTTTCTTGCCCACGCTTATTTATCTTTTAATATTCCGGATATTCTTTTCGGCAATATGATCAGTGATTTTGTAAAAGGAAGAAAAAAATTTGACTACTCAACCGGTATTCAACAGGGCATTCATTTACATCGGCAGATTGATTCTTTTACCGACGAACATGAAGCAACAAAAGAAGCCATTCGATATTTAAAACCTGCTGTAGGTTTATATGCAGGTGCTTTTATTGACGTCGCATACGATCATTTTTTGGCAAATGATTTTAACGAGTTTACAGACTATTCGCTACAAGCACATGCTCAAATGACCTATGGTCTTTTGGGTAACCACCAAGCATTATTCCCAGATCGTTTTCAACAGATGTTTCCCTATATGAAGCTGCAAAATTGGTTGTATAATTATAGAAACCTTGAAGGTGCTAAAAGTAGCTTTGGAGGCGTTGTAAGAAGAGCTAAGTACCTTGATAGCAGCGATGAGGTCTTTCAATTGTTTCTTGATAACTATTCCTCGTTACAAAAATGTTATAATGCATTCTTTCCTAGTGTTAAAGCGTTTACCGTTGATCAAATTGAGCAATTAAAGCCTCAGTAGTCTATTATATTTGCTGAAAATAGAAAGCGATGAAGTATTTGGCTTTAATTGTAGTACTAGCGTTGTCAATAGATTTTACAATAGCTCAATCTAAACCAACCGATCTTGACAAAAGCCCCTTGGATGTAAGTTATTTCCCTGCAAATTTCCCGGTGCTTAAAATGAAAGGCCAAACAGTTGGCGAGCCATTGGCAAGAATTATTTATAGCCGGCCTCAAAAGAAAGGAAGAATGATTTTTGGCGAAGAAGTAAAATACAATGAAGTATGGCGATTGGGTGCAAATGAATCCACAGAATTGGAATTGTTTAAGCATGCTACCATAGCCGGAAAAAGGGTTGCCAAAGGCAGGTATTCATTGTTTTGCATTCCTTCAGAAAATAAATGGACACTCATACTAAGCAAGGATATTTTTTCTTGGGGCAGTTTTTCTTACAACGCTGCTAAGGATGCAGCACGAATAGAAGTTCCTGTTCAGAAAATCAATGAAGATGTAGAAGCATTAACCATGTATTTTGATAGCGATAGCCTAGAAATACTTTGGGACAATATGAAAGTAGACGTTCCGTTGATATTTTAGTTTGAAAGCAAAAATTATTGTTCTATTAGATTTCTATTCAATAATGTTCGTATAAAATGCTCTTTTTCTTATAGTTTTCCGACAACATCCTCCACCACCTTAGCAAAATGGGTATGCTCGAGACTGTGTATTCTAGCTGATAAAGTGTCAGAAGTATCACTCTTATATACCGGACAACTAACCTGCAATATCACATCACCATTGTCATAATGCTCATCCACATAATGAATGGTAATACCGCTTTCCGTGTCTTCCCCAGCCAAAACAGCATCATGTACTTTATGCCCATACATTCCTTTTCCGCCATATTTAGGCAATAAAGCAGGATGAATATTGATAATTCTGTTTCTATACTGCTCAATCAAAACTTCAGGAATTTTCCATAGAAAACCAACTAATACAATAAAATCAATCTTATGGTGTTGTAAATCAATCAAATAGCCATTTTGTATAAATGTTGGTTTTTCTATCATTAACACAGGAATATTGTTCTGCTTAGCAATGTTGATGACTCCTGCACCCGGTTTATTGCAAACAATAAGGGAAACTATAATGGTAGGATGTAAAGAAAAGTGCTGAATAATCTTTTCTGCATTTGTACCCGTGCCTGATGCAAAAATGGCCAAGTGCTTTTTTAACTGTTTTGCGGATTGTTGTTCTGCTTCCATCGGGTAAAGATGTATTAAATAAATGATCCTAAAAAACCAACCGTTTTGGGTGATTTAAATCAGTATTTTACCTTACAAAACAATGACAATTAAAAATTTATATTTCATGGAATCCCCTGAAACGTAGTAATAGCAAGGGAAAATTTTTTTTCACCATGTTGATAAAATGTCAATAGCGTGACCTATTTTTGCACCCGTTCACGGAAATCTTTCCATATCAAAACACAACTTTTTGTGTATATGATCCAATTTAGGCGAATAGCAAAAACAATATTATTAGTCGTACTGGTCCTTACATCTTTTAGCAGCATTTATGCTCAGCCAAATGGCAAGGCATTGTTTTCTGCCAATTGTGCTTCATGCCACGCTGTAAACAAAGACCTTACAGGTCCGGCACTTGCCGGAGTGGAAGCTCGGTGGGGAAATGACAGAAAGAAATTGTATGCATGGATACGCAACAGCACAGCTTTTTTAAAGACTGGCGATAAGTATGCAAATGAATTATACATAAAGTATAATAAAGTGCAAATGAGCGTGTTTACTGGTCTAGCTGATCCGGAAATAGCTGCAATACTTGATTATGTAAAATCAGTTCCTCCTCCTAGTGCCGATAAACCTGCAGATGGTGGTGGTGCAAGCGCACCTGAAGGAGACAATACCTTACTTTTCGGTATTCTATCATTAATTCTTGCAGTTGTTGCTCTAATATTACTACAAGTAAATAGTAACCTGAAAAAATTAACTGATGAAAAAGATGGTCTTGAGTCGCTGGAGCCATTGCCTTTTTGGAGAAATAAAACTTACATAGCACTTGTAGCTGTTTTGTTTTTCTGCGTTGGTGGCTATATGACAGTTACAGGTGCTATAGGTTTGGGTCGCTCTAAGGACTATAAACCAGACCAACCAATATATTATTCTCATAAAGTACATGCGGGTACCAATCAAATCAGCTGTTTGTATTGCCACGGCGGCGCTCAAGATAGCAAACATGCTAACATCCCTTCATTGAATGTATGTATGAACTGTCACATGGCGATTAATGAATATGCAGGAAAAGATAAATTATTTAAAGACGATGGTACTGAAGTAAATGGAACCGCTGAAATTCAGAAACTTTATAAGTATGCGGGTTTCGATCCTGCTGTTTCTAAGAAATGGGATCCATCTAAAGCAAAACCAATAGAATGGAATTTCGTTCATGCGCTTCCTGATCACGTTTATTTCAATCACTCTCAGCACATTAAAGCTGGTAAAGTACAGTGCCAAACTTGCCATGGTGAAGTGCAAAAAATGGACATTGCCTACCAATTTGCTGATTTAAGCATGGGTTGGTGTATCAATTGCCATCGCAATACACAGGTACAGTTTAAAGACAATGGCTTTTATAGTATTTATCAGAAGTTCCATGATGATCTTAAAAATGGTCTGATTGACAGCGTAAAAGGTATTACTGTTGAGAAAATAGGTGGTACTGAATGTCAAAAATGTCACTATTAATTAATAATCAATAACCTCAATAAGAGGACTTTGATCAACAATAAAAGAGGTCTAGATTAATGCTCCGAAACAATCGGAATAAAGTCGAAAACCATAGTCAACTAACTAAATAATATGGAGCAAAATAAGTACTGGCAAAGTTTTGGAGAGCTTAAGGACTCTAACGCTTATCAATCCGCTGCTAAAGACGAGTTCCAGGAAGATTTGCCTGTTGAAGACGCCGATACCGGATTTTTATCTGGTAAAACTCCAAGAAGAGATTTCTTAAAATACCTTGGATTTAGTACGGCAGCAGCAGCAATAGCTGCAGGATGCGAAATGCCAGTAAAAAAGGCCATTCCATTTGTAAACAAACCAGAAGATTTGATTCCTGGAGTTTCCAACTATTATGCAACAACCTATGTTCAGGATGGTGAAGCTATTAGCGCATTAGCAAAAGTGAGAGATGGTCGCCCTATTAAAATTGAGGGTAACGAGTTGTCTCCTATCACCTCAGGGGGTACATCTTCAAGGATGCAAGCTTCCGTTCTTGACTTATATGATACAAGTCGTCTTCCTTTTCCGATGGCGGGTGGAAAAGAAGTAAGCACTTTCGATGCTTTGGACAAAATGATTGCCACAGATATGGCAACTATTGGTTCAGCTTCGGTAGTTTTATTAACGAGTGCTGTCATATCACCCACTACTCAGTTGGTGATTAACCAATTTTTGGCCAAATATCCGGGTAGCAGACAAGTTACCTATGCAGCTGTTAGCTTGAGTGGAATGTTAGTGGCTAACAATGCTTCTTATGGCAAAAGCGCTATTCCTTCTTACAACTTGGCTGCTGCCAAAGTAATCGTTGGTTTAAATTCAGATTTTCTTGCTTCAGGCATTAGTCCTGTTGAGTTCAATAAGCAATACAGTAAAGGCAGAAGAATAAACGAAAAGAATATGACCATGAGTCGTCATATTCAGTTTGAGAGCATTTTGAGCATGACAGGTGCAAATGCTGATGAAAGATATCACCTTCGGCCATCAATGACAGGTGCTGTAGCACTTGCCTTGTACAAAGCGCTAGGTGGAGATGTAGCTGTTCCTGCACTTGATGCAAAATTGTCTGAAGCTGTTGTAAAAACTGCTCAGACAATAATGGCCAATAAAGGCGCAGCTGTTGTGCTTTGTGGTAGTAATGATGCAAATATTCAAACCATTGTAAATGGTATCAATGAACTAATTGGTGCTAATGGATCAGTAATCGATTGGTCTTTTACCTATAATACACACAAGGGATTAGATTCTGAAATGGCTACACTTGTAGAAGATATGAGTGCAGGTAGAGTAGGTGGATTGTTTATTTATGAGGCTAATCCGGTGTACAACTATTTTGATGGTCAGCGTTTTGCTGAAGCCATGAAGAAAGTTAAGCTGACAGTTTCCTTTAACCAAAAATTGGACGAAACAACTGAGTTGTGTAAATATGCTGTTCCTTCTCATCATTACCTTGAAAGTTGGGGTGATGCAGAACCTAAAACAGGATTTATTTCACTTATTCAGCCTACAATAAGCCCTCTATTCAAAACAAGACAATGGCAAGATAGCCTGTTGAAATGGAGCGGCTCACCTAGTGATTATCTTACTTTTTACAAACAATATTGGATTGGCCAATTAGGAAGCGAGGCCAATTGGGACAAAGCATTGCAAGATGGTATCATCGGTGGTCCATCTTCGAATACAGTTTTAAATACTGCCGATTCAACAGGTATTGTTGCTGCATTTTCTTCCAATGCAAGTAAGGCAGCTGCATACAACGGAGCAAGTTTTGGAACGGCTGCCACTGCTGTTGCATCTATAAAGTCTGACAGTAAAAAGGAGATTGTACTTTATCAAAAAGTAACAATGGGCGATGGTCAGCAGGCTAACAACCCATGGTTGCAAGAAACACCTGACCCAATTACAAAAGCAACTTGGGATAACTACGCAGTTATCGCTCCGGCTTTGGCCAAAAGCTTGCTAAATATTGACATCACAAATCCAGGCGGTGCTGATGATTATGAAGTTAATCCTGAAAAGAAGGTTATAAAAGTTACCGTTGGTGGCAAATCAATGGAACTACCGATCATCATTGTTCCAGGTACAAACCCGGATACAATAGGCATAGCGCTTGGATATGGTCGCGGGGCAGATGCTGCAACCAATGATGATGATGCAGACAAAAGGAAAGCAAGCATTGAGAAAGCTCAAAATCATATAGGAAAAGCAGGTGGTGCAGTTGGTAAAAATGCTTACCCGCTAGTAAAATACAACGGTACCTCCAGAGAATATTTCCTTGTTGGAGTTGATGTTGCAGATGCAGGTTATCGTTTTAAAGTTGCTCAGAACCAAACACACCAAACTTACGAAGGTCGTGAAGAAGTTGTGCTGGAAACAACTTTACCAACCCTTCGGAAAAATCCTGAATTGTTTAGCGAAAGACGCAAAGAGCTACAGAAAGATTTTGCTCCCAACACAGGAAATTTTGAAAAAGAAGGTACACTCTATCCCGTTTTTGACAAGCCGGGTATAAAGTGGGGTATGAGTATAGATATGAACACTTGCACAGGATGTCATGCTTGTGTAACGGCTTGTACCGCAGAAAACAATGTGGCCATTGTAGGCAAAGATGAAGTTGCAAGATACCACGATATGCAGTGGCTTAGGATAGACCGCTACTTTACAGGCGATCTTGACAACCCAACGGTTGTTTTCCAACCAATGCTTTGCCAACACTGCGATAACGCTCCTTGTGAAAATGTTTGCCCGGTAGCAGCTACATTGCACAGTTCCGAAGGACTTAATCAAATGGCCTACAACCGTTGTATTGGAACAAGGTATTGCGCAAATAACTGTCCATACAAAGTACGTCGTTTTAACTGGTCTGACTACATGGGTGCAGATAGTTTTGGCGATAACCAGGCAGGTATTATTTCAGACGCTTCAACAATGATGAATGACGATCTTACCAGAATGGTTCTAAATCCTGATGTTACGGTTAGAAGTCGTGGTGTCATGGAAAAATGTTCTTTCTGCGTTCAACGCCTTCAAGAAGGTAAATTGAAAGCTAAGAAAGAAAGCCGTCCGTTGAAAACAGGAGAAAATGGCGAATATGATGTTAAGACGGCTTGCCAACAGGCTTGTCCAACTGATGCTATTGTTTTTGGAAATGTAAATGACAAGCAAAGTGCTATTACCAAAACAAGAGCAGACAACAATGGTCGCTTATTTTATGTAATCGAAATGTTGCATACACTACCGAATGTAAGTTACCTGGCAAAAGTTAGAAACAACGATACAGTTGTAGAATTAGAAGGGCATGGAGAAGATAAGAAGCATGAAGAAAAAGCGGAAGCAGCACATAGTTAAGAAATGTTGAAAGCAGTGCGATTGTAGTTTTGCAATTGAGCACCTTATGAAATAGACGCAAAGGCATAAAAGAATAAAATTATTAAATCCGGAATGCCGGATGTAAATCAAATCAGATGCATTTAAAGTACGAATCGCAAATCAGGGAACCGTTGGTATATGGCAACAAGGATTACCACCAGGTTACAGAAGACATCATTCGTCCTATTGAGGCTAAACCATCTAAGTTGTGGTATATTGGTTTCTTCATTTCTGTTGCATGCCTTTTATTTGGTGTGTACAGTGTTTACAGGGAGGTAACTTATGGTATCGGGCAATGGAACCTTAATAAAACCATTGGATGGGGTTGGGACATTACCAACTTCGTTTGGTGGGTAGGTATAGGTCATGCGGGTACTTTGATTTCTGCAATACTTTTATTATTTAGACAAGGTTGGAGAACAGGTGTAAACCGTGCTGCAGAAGCTATGACTATATTTGCAGTAATGTGTGCGGGTCAATTCCCGATTTTCCACATGGGTCGTGTCTGGATGGCATTTTTTGTATTGCCTTACCCTAATACCCGCGGTCCGGTATGGGCTAACTTTGCTTCCCCATTGTTGTGGGACGTATTCGCCATCTCTACTTATTTCACAGTTTCATTGTTATTCTGGTATTCTGGATTGTTACCTGACCTTGCTACTGTACGTGATCGTGCAAAAACAAAATTCCGTAAAATGTTTTATGGTGTTGCGTCATTTGGATGGTCTGGAAGTACAAAGCACTGGCAACGTCATGAAAGTTTATCATTGGTGTTAGCAGGTTTAAGTACACCACTTGTACTTTCTGTACACACTATAGTATCCTTTGACTTTGCTACTTCAGTTATCCCGGGCTGGCATACAACCATCTTTCCTCCATACTTCGTTGCTGGTGCCATCTTCTCTGGATTTGCAATGGTACAGACACTGATGATCGTTCTGAGAAAAGTATTCAATCTTCAAGACTATATAACCTTGGGGCACATTGAAGCAATGAATAAAGTAATTGTTTTAACGGGATCTATTGTAGGTTGTGCTTACCTGACTGAATTATTCATGGGATGGTACAGTATGAATGGATATGAGCAATATACCTTCTTCTATAGCAGGGCAAATATATTCAGTCCTTATGGATGGAGTTATTGGGGAATGATGTTCTGTAACGTAATCTCTCCGCAAATGTTTTGGTTCCGCAAATTGAGAAGAAATATTGTATTCACCTTTTTTATGAGTGTAATCGTAAACATTGGAATGTGGTTTGAGCGTTTTGTTATTATCGTTACCTCATTATATCGTGACTATTTGCCAAGTAGCTGGAGTTATTATTACAGCCCGTCTATTTGGGAAATCGGTTTCTATGTTGGAACATTCGGTTTATTCTTTACCTGCTTCTTCCTATTTGCAAAGTATTTCCCAACTATTGCTGTGGCAGAAATTAAATATGTACTGAAGACGACAGGGGAAAGTTATAAAGACAAGATGGGACACCTTGAAAGTGTGGATGCAAGTGTGTTTGCACATAGTGGCCATGGTCACACAGTAGTGGAAAACGAAGCGAGTAATTAATTGGAGGTGATAAATAAGATAATTCTTAATAGAACTATATGGCATTAAAAAAATATGTAGTAGGCTGTTTTAACGAAGAGGAAACCCTTTTCAATGCAGTCAAAAAGGTAAGAAATGCCGGTTATAAAATACAGGATGTTTATACACCTTATGCTGTACATGGTTTGGACCATGCTTTGGGTATGAGGCAAACCCGACTGCATACTGCAGGGTTTATATATGGTATTACGGGTACAACAACAGCATTGTCTTGTATGACTTGGATTTTTACCAAAGATTGGCCAATGAATATAGGCGGTAAACCAAACTTTCCACTTCCTGCTTTTATTCCAATCATTTTTGAATTGACGGTTTTATTTGCAGCTGTAGGTATGGTACTCACATTTTGCTATATCTGTCAAATGGCTCCTTTTGTGAAAAAGCACCATTTTCACCCAAGGGCTACTGACGATTATTTTGTAATGGTAATTGAGTGTACCAACAAAACCAATATTGATGATTTGAAAGGTTTTGTCCAAAGTGCAGGTGCAGTAGAAGTGGATTACCAGGTAGCAGAGTCGGGCTGGTGGTTTGGCAGATATGATAGACAACAAAAATTGTATGCTGAAGAAAATCCGGCAATTGGATAATTTACTAAGACTAACAAAATGAAGAAATTTGCAATCATAGGTTTTTTGGCACTCAGCGCAGTAGCTGTTATTAGTTGCGGCGATGATCATACGAAAAGAGGTAAAGCGTATATGCCGGACATGGCATACAGCCGCGCATACGAAACATACACAGATCATAGCAATTTAGCAGCTAAAGGTATTTCTTATAATAATCTTCCGGTAGCAGGTACTGTAGCCCGAGGTGAAGAAATGCCTTATCATTTAAAAGATGACAGTCTAGGCTATGCATTAAGTGGAGGGGTAAAAAATCCTATGCCTAAAATGACCGAGGCAGAATATGTTGAAACAGAACGATTGTACTTAATAAATTGCGCCATCTGTCATGGTCCTAAACTGGATGGTAATGGTCCTCTGTACAAAGATGGTGATGGCCCTTATCCTGCAAAACCTGCCAATTTGGTTGGGGACGCTAAATATATAGCAATGCAAGAAGGAACTTATTACCATTCTATGACGTATGGTAAAAACCTGATGGGTAGTTATGCATCACAGCTTAGTCGTAAGCAAAGGTGGATGATAGCTCAATATATAAAATCAAAGCAACAGCCGCTATCAGCTGTTTCAGATTCGGCAGTAGTAGTTAAATAACTTAATACAAAACAACTGTAAATAAATTTTTTACAATGGCATCTATCAGAGAGCAATTTGAAGTAACTGGAAAAATGAAAACCTGGTCGATGGGTTTGATGGCTATTGGAATCCTCGTTTTCATCATCGGATTTCTGACAAAAGGGTTGAGTCATAACCATGAGGAACAAGCAATATTTTGGGCTACGCTGTTATATAACAGCATTTTCTTTTTGCTGATTTGTAATGCAAGTATGTTTTTCATTTGTATTACCACGCTAGCACATGGTGGTTGGCAAGTTGCCTTTCGCCGAGTGCCGGAAGCCATTTCCGCTATCGTTCCCATCTTTGGCTTGATAGCTATTTTTATTCTGTTTTACATCGTTTTTGGATTGACGCATGACGGACATAATCCCATTTATCACTGGGTCAATCCTGGAAATGACGAGATATTGATCAAGAAGAAAGGGTTTTTAAATCCAGGATTTTTTGTTCTTTGGACTTTGTTGGCCATTTTTGGTTGGGCATATTTAGGCAAAAGAATGAGAAATCTTTCACTTGAGACTGATCAACCTATGAATCAAGCGCAAAGCAAAAGTTGGGTTCATAAAAACACCATTTCAGCTTCACTTTTCACTGTATGGTTCGGCTTGACAGTTGGCTCTACTGTACCATGGTTATGGTTGATGAGCATTGATGCACATTGGTACAGCACAATGTACAGTTGGTACACCTTTGCCAGTTCATTTGTAAGCGGAATGTCGCTGATCGCTTTGTTTGTAATTTATCTTAAAAATAGAGGATATCTTGAATATACTTCTGATGAGCATTTGCACGACATTGGTAAGTTTATGTTTGCATTTTCTATCTTTTGGACTTATCTATGGTTTAGTCAGTATATGTTGATTTGGTATTCAAACCAACCTGAAGAAACTATTTACTTTCAACCGCGGACCAAGGACGGCGTTTGGAAAGGAATTTATTATATGAACTTAGTGATCAATTTCATCTGTCCGTTGTTAATATTGATGACAAGAGGGGCAAAGAGAAATTATACTATCCTTACTTTTATGGCAGTGTTAATCATTTTTGGACATTGGATGGATTTCAACCAGATGGTGATGGCAAGTGTTTCTAAAAATCATGTTACACTTGGTTGGTTCGATTTCGGTATTATGGCCCTTTTTGTAGGTATGATCATATTCTTTACCGGGAAAAATTTGGCAAAAGTGCCATTGGTGGCTAGTAACCATCCTTTCCTAAAAGAAAGTATCATCCATCACACTTAAATCGACGCTAAAATTCTTATTAAAGAAATAGAAAATAGTAGAAGCAATTATGTCAATATATTATACCACAGCAGTCATTATCTTAGTCTTCGTAGTTATTTTTCAAATAGCTAAGGCTAGTGAATATGTTTCTATACTGAAAGGAGAGGATAAGTCCAGAAAGCAGACTAATAAAATTAATGGTTTTTTGATGATTGCTTTTATGGTTTTGGGTCTTATTGGTGTTTGGTATTGTCATCATATTTTGCAAGGAAGAATTCTTGGCGAAAGTGCTTCTATAGAAGGTGAGCGAGTGGATGAAATGATGTACATCACCACCGTTGTGACCGGTATCGTTTTTCTGATTACTCAAGTATTGCTGTTTTGGTTTTCGTATAAATATCAAGAAAGGGAAAATCAAAAAGTGCTTTTTCTTCCGCATAACAATACTATAGAAATAATTTGGACCGTAATACCCGCTATTGTGCTTTCTGTGTTGGTAGTTATTGGTTTGAGGAACTGGTTCGTCTTTACTGGGGATGCACCTAAAAATTCTCAGGTTGTTGAGATTACTGGCAAACAATTCGGTTGGATATATCGTTATGCTGGTAAGGACAATGAGTTTGGAAAAAAGTATTTTAGAAATATTGACCCGTCTAACAATTCTCTTGGATTAATTTGGGCAGATAACGCTTCTCTAAATTTAAAAGCAGATCCGTCAGCTCAAGATGATATTGTAACAGAGCAGGCCATGTATATAGTAAAAGGAAGACCTGTTAAATTGATCATCAATTCCAGAGATGTAATTCATGACGTAGGTCTTGTTCACTTTAGAATGAAAATGGATGCTGTTCCCGGAATTCCAACAACACTTTGGTTTACGCCTAAGTTTACCACTGCTGAAATGAAAGAGAAGACGGGTAATCCAGATTTTCAATATGAAATTAGCTGTGATCAAATTTGTGGTAATGGTCATTATTCTATGAAAGGACAAATCCAAGTTGTAACACAAGAAGAATATGATGCATGGATGGCAAAGCAAAAACCATACTATTACGCTGCCTTCCCTGATAAGGATCCATCTGCTGTGCCTGTGGTTGATTCAGTTTCTAAATCTACCGCAAGTATAAGTTCTCAAGCTGCGGCAGGCGGCAGTCAGGGTAAAATGAAATAGGAAATACAAAGCTTTTGGGCTTAAAGAAAATAAAAGAATATGAGCAACGAACAAATTGTACAGAGTCAGGTTCAGGTAGCACAAGGAATAGGTCACGCTGATCATCATGTTCATGAGGGAGGACATCACCACCATCACGAATCATTTATTTCGAAATATATTTTTAGCATGGACCATAAAATGATTGCCAAGCAATTCCTACTTACAGGAATTATATGGGCTGTCATTGGAGGTTTAATGTCAGTATTGTTTCGTTTGCAATTAGCTTATCCCGATCAAAGTTTTCCAATATTAGAAACATTTTTAGGAAAATGGGCAAAAGGTGGTCACATTACACCAGAAGCTTATTATGCATTGGTAACTACGCACGGTACTGTATTGGTATTTTTTGTGTTGACAGCAGGATTGAGCGGAACATTTGCAAACTTCTTAATTCCACTACAAGTAGGTGCAAGAGATATGGCATCGCCCTTCCTTAATATGTTAAGTTATTGGTTTTTCTTTTCTGCTGCAATGGTAATGTTGTGTTCCATTTTTGTTGAAACAGGGCCATTTAGTGGTGGTTGGACGGCCTATCCTCCGCTTAGTGCGTTGGGTTCTGCCTCTCCGGGTTCCAAAACGGGTATGGATCTTTGGTTGGTGAGTATGGCTTTGTTTGTTGTATCTTCTTTATTAGGAGGTCTGAATTACATTGCCACTATTCTAAACATGCGAACCAAAGGTATGAGCATGACTAGATTGCCACTTACCATTTGGGCATTGTTCTTTACTGCTGTATTGGGCGTATTGTCTTTCCCGGTTTTGTTGTCAGGATTTATCCTATTGATTTTTGATAGAAATTTTGAAACAAGTTTTTACTTGAGTGATATTTATGTAAATGGAGTTGGTGCTTTACCAAATGAAGGTGGAAGTGCAATACTTTATCAACATTTATTTTGGTTCCTTGGTCACCCTGAGGTTTATATCATCATTCTCCCTGCAATGGGTATTGTATCGGAGGTTATGAGTATCAATTCAAGGAAGCCAGTGTTTGGCTATATGGCAATGGTAGGTTCATTATTTGCAATTGCAATACTTGCATTTCTTGTTTGGGCACACCATATGTTTGTATCGGGTTTAAACCCATTCCTCGGATCATTCTTTGTACTTCTAACATTGCTGATTGCTGTACCTTCAGCTATAAAAGTGTTCAACTGGCTTACTACACTTTGGAGAGGAAATATCAGGTTTACTCCTGCAATGCTTTACTCCATTGGATTCGTAAGTATGTTTATTTCAGGAGGTCTTACAGGCGTATTCCTTGGAAACTCGGCATTGGATATTCACTTGCATGATACTTATTTCATCATTGCTCACTTCCATATTGTAATGGGTGTTGCTGGTATGTTCGGTATGTTTACAGGTATTTATCATTGGTTTCCAAAAATGTATGGTCGCCACCTTAATAATACCCTTGGATATATTCACTTCTGGGTGACATTTATAGGTGCATACTTGATCTTTTGGCCTATGCACTACGAAGGACTAGCTGGTATGCCAAGAAGGTACTATGATTTTTCTAATTGGGAAAGTTTTAAAATGTTTGAAGGTGTGAACATTTTCATTACCATTGTTGCAACTGTTGTTTTCGCTGCACAATTGTTATTCCTTTTCAACTTCTTCTATTCTATGTTTAAAGGTAGAAAAAATACGAGCCAAAACCCTTGGGGTGCTACCACTTTAGAATGGACTACACCGTTAGAGCCAATGCACGGAAACTGGCCTGGAGAAATTCCCGAAGTATATCGTTGGGCTTATGATTATGGCAGAGATGGTAAAGAATTCATTCAGCAAACAACACCGGTAGGGGCAGACGAATCTACCAATCATTAATAAGTAGCTTTTATTAAAGCTTGTATAGAATAAATCAATGCCCTGAAAACATCAGGGCATTGCTTATAAAAAATTGGTCTTGATAATTTGAATGGTGAGTACTACAGAAAATATTACTTCTAGCTATAAAGTAGCTGCCAAGGTGAAAGATTACTTTCAGCTTATCAAGTTTACTTTGAGTTTTACAGTCGTTTTTTCATGTGTCATTTGTTATTTGCTTGCCCCCGGCATTACCTATAACCTAAAAATGGTTACGGTGCTTTTCTTAGCTGGTATGTTGGTCACAGGTAGTGCAAATGCTATAAACCAGGCAGTTGAAAAAGATACTGATGCTTTAATGAAAAGAACCAGCAAAAGACCGGTTGCTGATGGAAGAATGTCTCAGCAAGAAGCTTACATTTTTGCTTTTGTTGCTGGAATAGCCGGTGTTTTGCTCATGTGGCAGTTTTTCAATATTGAATCGGCACTGCTTTCAGCTTTCAGTCTTTTCTTGTATGCATACATTTACACCCCTCTCAAAAAGATAAATTCTATAGCTGTACTTGTAGGAGCATTTCCCGGAGCACTGCCTTGTCTTATTGGTTGGGTAGCAGGAACAGGGGAGTTTACAGCCGGTGGATGGATATTGTTTGCTGTACAATTTCTTTGGCAATTTCCACATTTCTGGGCCATTGCCTGGGTATCGCATACCGATTATACTAAAGCCGGATTCAAGTTGCTACCTGCTGACAATGGGCCAACGAAGTTTACGGCACTACAAGCGGTTATGTATTCAGTATTGATGATTCCCGTAGGTATTTTGCCTTATAAATTTGGAATTAGTGGTCAGATGAGTCTGTGGATATTGACACTGTGCAATCTTTTTATGGTGGTTCAGTGTGTGCGTTTATATGTAGCAATGGATGTGAAATCTGCAAGGAGAGTAATGTTTAGCAGCTATATTTATTTGCCAATTATTTTATTGGCAATGTTAATGGATAAAGTGGGTGGTTGAAATATTAAATTATTAATGTGATGATGGCAGCGATGAGTGATCAACAGAGAAAAAGGATACATCCGTATAAATTTACATTGCTGGTAGCAATGGCGAGTATATTGATGATGTTTGCAGGTTTTACAAGTGCTTACATTGTAAAGAGAGCGGATAGTAATTGGTTGGAGTTTAGTTTACCGCCAGTTTTTTTGTATTCAACTTTGGTTATTTTGTTGAGCAGCTTAACCCTGCATCTTGCTGGAAAGGCTTTTAAAGCAAGAAACATGAAAAAATACAAGGTTTTGATCACTATAACGGCTGCTCTAGGTTTTTTATTCATGGCTTTGCAATGGTCGGGTTTTATGTATATGCAGCAGCATGGTGTGCAGATAGTGGGAAGCAACAGTAACCCTTCCGGATCGTTTTTAGGGGTAATTACTGGTGTTCACATGTTGCACGTGCTTGGAGGGGTTGTTGTGCTAATTGTCTTGTTGTACAAAGCGTACAATAGAAAAAGTATTGTTTACAGCTCGCTTCCAATAGAGGTAGCTAGTACATACTGGCACTTTGTTGATGCGATTTGGATATACCTCTTCATATTTTTTAATATGGTGAGTGGATAAAGGTTTTAATCTTTGAATAAAAGAAGCAAAATAAAAAGTTAACCACTTTTTCATTTAGTTTCAACTTGACGTATAAATTTGCATACCTAACTTAAACAGAACAAATGGAAACAGCTGCAGTTGCGCCACAAACAAAATTATGGGGAGGAGGAAAAAGCCCCTTCAGTGTGGAGTATGGTAAATTGATGATGTGGTACTTTTTGATGAGTGATGCTTTCACCTTTGGAGCATTTCTTATTGCTTATGGTACCAGCAGGTTCAGTAGCAATAGCTGGCCTGACCCAAACCAGGTTTTTAAGTCTTATCCCGGTGCTTCCGAATCAGCATATGCACCTTTGGTGTTTGTGAGTATTATGACCTTTATTCTAATTGTGAGTTCTGTAACCATGGTTTTGGCGGTACATGCGGGTCATGAAAGGAATAAAAAAGGGGTAGCGCTCAATCTTGTTTGGACCATTATTGGTGGTGCAGCTTTCCTGGGTTGTCAGGCATGGGAATGGACACATCTTCACCATGAAGGTGCTTGGTGGGGTAGCAATCCTTTTGTAAATGTTGATGGTTCAGCAGGTGCGCCGAACTTTACCAATTTCTTTTTTACAATAACTGGTTTCCATGGTTTTCACGTTTTCTCTGGTGTTGTTATCAATATCATTATGCTGATTATGACCATGCTTGGAACTTTTGAGAAAAAGGGTCATTACCTGATGATAGAAAAAGCAGGTTTGTACTGGCACTTTGTAGATCTTGTTTGGGTTTTTGTATTCACATGTTTTTATCTTCTTTAATCACCAATCATTCACAAACTATTTATAAATAGATATGGAACACACAACTTTAATTCACGAAGAACATCATACAGGAGGAACCAAAGAAATATGGAGAACCTTTTGGATATTGCTTGTATTAACACTTGTAGAACTCGCTTTTGGTTTTTGGATGATTGGGATGGAAAGTCATTCTCTACGATTAGCTGTTAAGGGTATCATTATCATTCTTATGATGGCGAAGGCTTTTTATATTGTCGCCTATTTCATGCACCTAAAAGCAGAGGTAAAAAATCTGATTATGACCATAGTGGTGCCGCTTACTCTTTTATTATGGGCTATTTTCGCGTTTCTTTACGAGGGTAATTCTTTTAAGAATAACCGAAACACCCATGACAGATTTATGAATGAATCAAGTCTTCGCAAAGCACCTGCTGCCCACCATGGAGAAAATGAAAAACATGAGCAAAAGGAAGAAAAGCCTGCTAAAGCGGTGGAACAGTAATAATATTTAATCAAATAAATTATTCGAAACCATCGCCTCTTGTGCGATGGTTTCGCTTTTTAATATTATGAGTAAGAAAGCCCTTATTGCCATTTTTATTGCAATGGTCATTCCATTGATTGGTTATTTTATGGTAAAGTCGTTGAGCGAAGTAGCAGTAGTAATGCCGAAGCACTTCTATATAGACAGTATCGTTTCCAAAACCGTAGATGGAAAAACGTCAATAGATACTGTTTGGCATCGTACAGAAAACATACGGTTGGTAAACCAATTGGGAGATACTGTAAGTTTATATGACATACAAAACAAGGTGATTGTAGCCGATTTCTTTTTCACCCGATGCCCTTCTATTTGTCCGACTATGACAAAAAACATGGCAAGACTTCAGCAGTCATTTTCTCACTACAATGAAGGCCGAAAAGTAATAGATTCCTCTATCGTTCGGTTCGTTTCGTTTACTATAGATCCAGAGAGAGATTCTGTTGAGGCATTAAAAGCCTATGCAGATAAGTTTGGCGTAAACCATGATAATTGGTGGATGCTGACCGGAGACAAGAAAAAAATCTATGATTTTGCACTCAACGAAGTAAAACTTGGTTTGGTAGATGGCGAATCTGTTGACACTTCCTTTATTCACTCACAGAAATTTGTTTTGCTCGATAAAGAGTATAGGGTGAGGGGCTATTATGATGGGTTGGACACTACTTCACTTTCCAATCTTGCCAAGGATATTGGCTTGCTGATGTTGGAAAAAGATAAGAAGAAGAAAAGAAATATTTTTAAAGATTAGGTACTTTTTTTGAGGTGAAATAGTATTTGGGATTGTGGGCTAACTGTTTGAATTTTTGTTGCTTCTTATTGCCTGTAACGCTTTGGGGTGCTTTCTTTTTTGACCCACTGCAATGTGTAGATTTGCAGGTGAAGAACCTGTGAAGGCGCAAAGTTGCCTGCCCGACGGTTAGGCGGGGATGCTTTGGCTACCGTGTCGCGATTTTTCGGGATTTAAGGTTGCAGGGAGTGACAACAGTAATAATACTCAATATCAATTTTGGAAGCCTGACAATCAACCGGAACTATGTTTTGAATTGAAGTTTATGTGGCAAAAACTAAACTAACTACACAACAACCCTGTAAGAACAGGATTGGTACATAAAGCAAAAGAGTATTTGTTGTGTAGTGCAGCTGATTATGTTTTTGGAAAACAAATTGGTAAGGTAAGCGTGGCATTGTTAGATCACTTATAAACAACATATACATAGTTCTATGTTGGTTAGTTTTGTGTCATTTTCAAAGACAGTCCCATACATACCGGGCATTTATCTTTGCTTCGAGGTGCGCTTTGGAACCTCGAAGAACGGAGGAATGCATACATTTAATAGATGTTAAAACTTATTTTGTTGAAACTACATTTTACAATTTGTTGATGAAGAAAATTTTAATAATAAGGGTATTGCAATACACAAATAATTTAATACTCAACATTTACTTTACTTTTAGCCCAACCATAAAACAACTAATAAATGCGAGGAAAAATCAAACAAACTGACATTAATTTTATTTGTTTGCTCGCACTCCTGTTGTTGATATTAAATAAGGGTTGGTCTCAACGGTATAATTATATCAATGCTTTTACTACGGACAACGGCTTGCCAAGCAACCATGTATATGATATGGTTGAAGATGATAAAGGATTTCTTTGGATAGCTACCAACAATGGTGTTAGCCGATTTGATGGCAAATATTTTCAAAATTTTTCGGTGAAAGATGGGCTGCCTAGCAACGATGCCTTACAAATAGTGAAGGAGGGTAACGGCACCATTTGGGTAAACTGCTACAAAGAGCCGCCGGTTTATTTTGATGAACAAAGTAAGCGTTTTGTTGCCTTCACATCTAATAAACAAGTGAATGAGTTTGCCAAATCATTTTACAAAATGTTGCTTACAGATGAGGGTTTTCTCATTTTTTACAATTCCTCTGGTAAACTCATTTTTAATAGCTATAAAAAAGACAACTGCTATTTAAAAAAATCTATCTCACTTGTCATCAATGGTAAACAATATACATACACTAGCAACACTGTAAACCAGATAAACAATAGTGCTATTTATTTCATCAGAATAAGTGACGAAAAGCATGTGATAGATAGCTTGCCCATATATTTTAGTGGCAACGCACATGCTATTATTGCTGATAATAAGGTTGGATATTACTCAGACAACAGCATTTACAAAATCGTATTCGAGCAAATGCACCCTTTGTTGTACCATACTGACTCTATTTGTTTTCCTTACCCCGTATTTCAATACAGAAAGTTTGGCGCAAAAGAAACAGCCATTATTACCAACAAGAAAATTTATTTCATAGATGAGCAAAAATTTATTGTCCTTGATTCTTTAGACAATATGGTAATTGCTAACAACATTTTTTGCGATAAAAATAACAATGCCTGGCTGGCAACTTTAGATAATGGATTGAAACTGTACAAACCTAATGGTATAGGTCAATTGAAAATACCTGAAAATTTTATACAGCTTAACTTTCTTAGCATTGCTACAAATGACAAAGGAGAATTGTTTGCTGGTAATTATTATGGTGAGATGCTACACCAAACCCATCATTTGTTGCAAAAGCATGTATTATCAACAGACCCACGGGCCTATTGGTTAAGAAAAACAGTGCTGATGAAAAATCATGTAGTTGTTTTAAACGATTACTTCTGTAGTATAGATTATACTCGACAGATAAAGTTGAAAAATTTTAAAGGCGATTACTCTTCTCCAAAATCTGCGGCTGCGCTCAACGATAGCATTATTATCATCGGCACTATTCATGGATTAATAGAGCTAAATATCAATACTGGTATTTACCATTCGCTCAATAGCATTCACGATCGTACACTCAGTCTTGTAAAAGGAGCTGGAAATGTCATTTATTATATTGGTCCCGATGGTTTGTATCAGTACGATTGTGACAGAAATATAGAAAGGCGCATACCACTAAACAATATTTTGCAAAAAGATAAATTAGCGGCATTGACTTTTTCTTCTGACAGCACATTGTGGGCAGCCACCACGAATGGCAATATGGTTGTTGTAAAAAATAATAAGACCATTGCTAATGTAAGCTATCGCATAGGATTGCCTAATAACATTTTGTGTATGTCAGTATTTAAAAACACTGTATGGGTGGGAAGTCAAAGTGGTATCTCGGTTATTGCTTACTCTTTTAAAAATGGAGTAATTTCATATCGGTTAAATAATATTTCCAAAACAGATGGACTACCGAGCAATGTCATTAATGACTTTACATTTTACAAAGACACAGTATATGCAGCAACCGAAAAAGGTATTGCCAAAATACCTTTCTACTACAAGGCTTTCAATGCAGACATTGTGCCGCGGCTTACAGAAGTAAAAGTAAACCAGCAACGAGTACCAATAGCCAATGATTTCAAATTTTCGTCAGACCAAAATAATATAGCACTAACCTTTGCAGGCGTGGATTTAACGGGTCATTTTCTTCAACTGCAATATGCCACAGACAACGATACGCTTTGGATAGATTTACAAGGTAATATACTTAATACTCAGCTTAACAGTGGCAACCATCAAATAAAAATAAGGGCAGTAGATGTAAACAATAGAATAAGTAAAAGCGAGTTGAAATTAAGCTTTACAATTGCCACTCCTTTTTATAAAAGATGGTGGTTTATTACGCTTGCTGCATTGTTTTTTCCGGCTATGTTGTTTTGGTATTTGTTTGATAAAAGACAAACAAAATTGAAGGTAGATTTTGAAAAACAATTAGCACTTGAAAGAGCTGGCAATCGCATAACAGCAGATCTGCACGACGATATTGGCACAACTCTAAGCAGTATCAATATCAATAGCAATATTGCTTGGCAGCTTATAGACAAAGATATAACCAAGACAAAAGAAATTCTTAGTAAACTCTCTTTTCAAACGCAGACTATGCTTGAAAACCTAAGCGAAATTATTTGGAGTTTAAAAACAGGAAATGATCAATTTGTAAATATTGAAAGCCGAATAAAAAACTATGTAAGCGATGTGCTTGGATCTACTAATGTTGGTTACGAAATAAATATTGCTGACAACATCAACCAAATAAAGGATGTTAGTTTAAGAAAAAATGCTTTGCTAATAGTAAAAGAAGCAGTTAATAACGCCGTAAAATACAGCAAAGCCACTAAAATAGTGATCGCAATGAATATTGAGAATCAAGAAGTGAAAATAGAAGTTAGAGACAATGGTATGGGATTTAATAATGGAAAAAGCATAGGTGGAAATGGATTGATTAACATGGAAAAGCGTGCAAAAGAGTTAAATGGAATCATTATTATAGACAGTTCACCAAGCAAAGGAACTTGTATTATTAGCCGAATTCCTATTGCGGAGTTTTTATCTTAAAAAAACTACCTCCCTATATTTAGTGAGGTTTGCAGATTTTTAATCTGAGTAATTTTACAAAATGTCAATTCGCGTATTTATTTATGAAGATAATTCAAGCCATCGCGAAAGCCTTCGTGCATTAATAAATTTGAGCCCCGAACTTGAGTGGGTAGGCGACGCCCCAGATTGCCGTAATGTATTATTGGAAATTGAAAAACACTACCCCGATGTAGTATTGATGGACATCAATATGCCAATGGTAGATGGTTTAGAAGGACTTAGACAAATTAAGAGCACTTTTCCTTCGGTAAAAGTACTTATGCAAACTGCATTTGAAGACAATGATAAAATATTTTCTAGCCTTCGCAATGGTGCCAATGGATACATTTTAAAGAAAGATAGCGTTGCTCGTCTTTCGCAAGCTATTATGGAAGTATATGAAGGGGGAGCTGCTATGAACCCTGGTATTGCTAAAAAAGTAATTGACTACTTCAAACCCCAATCCGTAAGTAATAACTTAAGCCAACGTGAAAACGATGTGCTTTGTCAATTGGCTGAGGGCTTGAGCTATAAAATGGTAGCAGATAAACTGAACATAAGCTATACAACAGTAAACAGCCACATCAAGAGCATTTATATCAAACTACACATTTCTTCTCTCGGCGAAGCCATTGCTTATTATTACCAACACATAAAGCAAGCCTGAATAAAATCACTATAATTAGTGATTTTGGCTTTACTTAATTATTACAGTTTTGCCCTTCATCTTATAGTTGTTTCTGATTTTAATTTCAAAAAAAACAGGGAAGCCGAAAACTGTATAGAGTAGGCGTTAAAACAAAATCATTTTAGGTATGAAAAAGACATTATTGACCTCCAACTACAATTTTAAAAGTTGGATAAGTAAACAAAATGGCAGGCCTTCAATTGCAATGTATATGGTTGCCATATTAATGGTTATTTGCCCAAGCCTAGGTAAGGCCCAGCAATTTGTAAAGACTTACAAAGCCTTTAGCCCATGTGGGCAAACAAGTGGCAATTTGACTCTGAATTGTATTACAAAATCGAAAAAAACAACAGCTACTTTTTATGTAGCGGGTACGCAAGATAGCTCCATTTATTTGGCTGAGTTAGATGCCATGGGAGTGGTACTGCAAGAAAAACTGATAGGTGTAAATAGCAATACTTATAGTCTTCGTAGTATGATAACAGACGATGACGGTAATATTGTAATTGTAGGCAACAATACAGTTGGGTATCCATTTATCTCTTACATCATGAAAGTGAGTCCATCTCTTAGTTTATTGCTGCATAGAACTTACAACAATATAGATTTAACAGGATTCAGTCAACTTCTTTTTTTAGATGTTAAAGATTATAAAGCTAGTAATACTTACTATGTTGCCGGCGGCATTAGAAATGCATCTAACACAAATGGATCTGATGCTATCCTTTTAAGATTAGATAGAAATACTGGAAGCATGGTAGCAAATAATACTTTACATGCGGGAGAAGACAATTATGATGCATTGGTATTCGGATCCTCAAATAACCCTACATCTACCCCATCAGTAGTTGCAACAGGTAGGTTTAGTGTAGGAGGTACAAGCGCTTTTAGGCCTTGGATTGTTCAACATTCTGCATCATTAAATTTTTCTGCGGGAGCAAGGTATGTACAAGACAATTCTCAAGCTGGTAGATTATATAGTAGTAGCCTTATTGGCGATGCTTTCAACAATGTTTTGTATTGTTGGCATGGAGATATGTCAGGTGCTCTAGATGTTGGAATAAATATTGGCGCAGCTTCATTTAAAGGTTTAAGCGTTGGATGGCAAAAAGAGTATATTATTTCTCCACAACCACAATTTCGAAAATTTTTAAACCAAATAGCTGCCGATCCTAATGGCTATGTAACTGAGGGCAATTGGTGGGATAGAACTTCAACGGCTTTGGGTGGATATATAGGTGAAATGTTTTTAATTAGAACTACAAAAGCCGGAACTCCAGTGTGGAGTAGGAAGCTAAACAATATTTTAGTGAACAGTGGTTCTCACAATGCTGGTTTTGTAATTGATGGAAAATCTATTTATGCAGTTGGATATAGAGCAAACAACAATTCGCAAACAGATGGAATATTGGTAAGAATTCCTCTTTTGGATGGAGCTATGGATACTGCATGTGCCTCTATCCAAACTGTTGTGGTAAAAGATATTCAGTTTAGTAAA
This sequence comes from Segetibacter sp., assembly GCA_031383285.1. GTDB lineage: Bacteria > Bacteroidota > Bacteroidia > Chitinophagales > Chitinophagaceae > Segetibacter. The sequence continues at coordinate 3,443 of JANMZN010000434.1, read as the reverse complement.
AGAGATAGTGCTGTAAATAAAGCTGTAAAATTATTAGATAGTCTTACTTATTTCCCAATCAATTGTATTAGAACAGATACCATAACCAATTGCAATCAACCTTGTACAGATACTTTACAATTAGATGCTGATTTTGACTTGTCTGGAAAGCTGGTAAAAGGGGCTTCTAATTTTATTGTAACAGCAGACAATTTCAACACTTCATCTAATTCTCAATGGATTGTAAGCGAAGTAAACCTGACAAGTTTTGGTAATGTTCCTGGAACTATTTGGATTGGAGCACCAAATGGTCCATGGGGAGTTAACTCACCTACTCAATTCAATGGGTATTTTGGTGCAGAAAATTCTTCAGGAACTCCGGGTAACTTTTTAATTAATAAAAGATACCGTTTCAAACATATTCTTAGCTCAACAAACAGTTGCGGGCTTGTTCCTCGTGCAGATACGGTTGTAAAAACCATCTTTATGTGTCCTAGCTGCCGAACTGCAAACGGAACAGGAATAATAGTAGAGACAGAAAAATCTTCTACTCCAGCCATTATTCTTAAAAGCAATATAGAAATTGCCAATTTGGAAAATGATAAAGTTCGCATCATGCCCAATCCGGTAAATGGCTCTACAGTTATGGTAGAATTTGTTTCAGAAAACAATAGCCCAGTACAAGTAACTATTCAAGACATACAAGGACGAAAGCTATTGAGTAAACAATTTTCACAAGGCACTAAGAATTCAGGTAAATATGCAATGGATGTAAGTTCATTACCTAATGGCAATTATGTGTTGATGATAAATAATGATGGAAAATCAAGTTCACAAAAATTTGTAGTAGCGAGATAGTTTTAAACTATTAAAAAGTGAAAATAAAAAGGCTGCCAATGGGTGGCCTTTTTTATTTATAGGTCTATCCTGCTTTGCAGGCTAGTGCTTCCCAGTCCGACTGAAAAGTCGGGCAATTAAGAATAGTAGCAGTAAGAATTGAGGGTATTGATTAAATGTTTTTTATGACATTTGAAGATAGAAAGCAGGCAAAGGATTGGAACCTTCAATACAGCTAATTGTGATAATACCCTGTAATAAAAAGATAACATATTGTCTATTCTTGTCAAAATGAATAAGTTTGAAACAATTAGTCATCGGTTGACAGTAGGCGAAAAAAATAATGCAACTTTGAAAGGTTAAAGGATTACAACAAAAAATTGTAGCTACTTATGTGGGTTTAGACCATAGCAGTTCAGTTGGAAGAAGAACACAAAAACGAAATTTATAAATGCTTGAAATTAGGCAAAAAAAAACAAATCTCAAGATTATTTTCAGCAAAGCATTTCAGTAAAATAAAAATTAATATACAATGAAAGTATTGGTAGATATACCCGACAATGAGGCTACTTTCGGAATGAAAGTTTTAAAAAGCTTTTCATTTGTAAAAAAAGCAAAGCCTATGACTGACGCTGCTGTTGGTATATGGGATGACTTTAAAGAAGCTGCCGAACAAGTACGATCTCACAAACAAGGAAAATTAAAACTTAAAACGGCTCAAGATTTACTTATTGAGTTATAGCATTATTCCTACCCATCTTTTTGAGAAAGAACTCAAACGACTGGCTAAGAAATTTCCTTCGCAGAAAAATGCAGTTGATATTCAATCATTCTTCTCAAATCAAATAATTAAAGAATAAATTCAACATCTTCGCAGCAAAATTGTTATAGCAGCATGTTAGCACCTTTATTACAAAAAAACGATCGGAAAGCTTATTGGCTCATTGGTATTTTCTCAGTAGTAGTATTTGCAGTAGTAGTAGCATTGGGTAAAATACAACTCGATATAAACGCAGATTTTGATGTTCATATTTTTGCAATGCTAAATGCAATCATCAATGCTACCGTTGCGGTGTTATTGGTAGCGGCATTGGTAAGTGTAAAAGGTAAAAAATACCAACAGCACAGAAATATGATGATGGCTGCTATGGTACTTTCATTGTTGTTTTTGGTTTCTTATATTGCGCATCACTTATTATCTGGCGATACTAAGTTTGGAGATGTAAACCACGATGGAATGGTAGATGAAGCAGAAAAACTAGCCGTTGGTGCTGTACGGTATGTATATTATATCCTATTGGCAACACACATTTTACTGGCAACACTCATTTTGCCTTTTATATTGTTTACAGCTTACCGTGGGTTAATTTCAGAATGGCCTGCACATAGAAAGTTGGCCAAATATACCTGGCCGTTGTGGTTGTATGTTGCCGTTACCGGTCCTATTGTATATTTAATGATCAGCCCTTACTATACGCCATAGCAAATCATAGTTCTACCGAGGGATCCCAAAAGTGTTTGTCAAAATCTACAATCACATCATCCTTTACGGTTATGCCCTCTTTCTTTAAGAGTGCTTCCATAAGATCGGGTGTTGCAAAATGTGCCTTGCCGCTCAACATCCCGTTTCTATTGACCACCCTTTGTGCAGGCACTTTAGGTGTTACCAAATGGCTGCCATTCATAGCCCAACCCACCATTCGGGCAGATGATTTTGCACCGAGATATGCGGCAATAGCACCATAGCTTGTTACCCGCCCTTTGGGAATTTGCCGCACCACATCCCACACGTTTTCAAAAAAGGAATAGTGCCGGCTATTATCCGCTACCGGCGGTTCATTTTTCTGTTGTTGGTTCGTTTTTTTAGCCATGGTTATTCCAATGATCTGTTGATGAAATTAACCAAGGGCATCAAAGCGGCAAATGCTTTTGCTATTTTATCTGTTGCACCTTTTGAAGTAAGGTCATCGTCCCCAATATTGTGCATGGCAACAACACTCTTTAGCTTTAGGTACTCAATAGCAGGATTGTCTTTTTCGTACCCCTTTGGTTCGCGGCTCAGTTTATATTCTCCTTGCGCTACATCACCATATATTTTCTTAAAATCTTTGTGTTGGATAATGCCGTTAAATTCATCCCAGTTGTAATCAATCTCTTGCCGGATTTTTTTTAGCTGTGGTGCTTCAGGCATCCAAATGCCACCCCCAATAAAACTTTTATTACCCGGGTCCAAATGGAGGTAATATCCTGCGAGGCCGGACTTCTTACCACCTTTGTCAAAACTAGCACCCATGTGCGATTTGTAAGGCGTTTTGTCTTTGCTAAACCGTACATCCCGGTACTGGCGGAAGACACAATTTTTGGCTAACAATGGCGCAATGTCTGTATCTGTTTTACCAAACTTAGCAATAACATCAGTTACCAGGTTTTCAAAATCTGCTTTGGCATTATTGAACAATTCCCGGTGCTCTTCAAACCATGGTTTGTTGTTGTTCTTTGCCAGTTTCTTTATATAGTTCAGCGTGGGCGTTTGTAGCATATTTGTAGCTTAAATGAGTAAAAATATTGAGTTATCATTTTTTAGAAAATTATTGAACCATCAATAGAAATTCGTCTTCGCTAATGAT
>JANMZN010000414.1:0-1728 GCA_031383285.1 Segetibacter sp. | reverse complement strand
TTTTTAAATAAAAAATAGCTTATCGTTTAATGGTAATTCGGGTTCCAACTGTTATGTAGGAATAAAGTTCCTTCACGTCTTCATTCTTAATGCTGATGCATCCTTCTGTCCAGTTCTGATATTGATCAACGGCATTGTCATCGTGCGGCCAGGTGCCATGAATACCTATACCATTGCCCATCTTTGCATCGGGTGAAATGATGCCTTTTGCTTTTCTTTCATTAAATTTTTCTATATCTGCTTCTGTGGGATAATCCAAGCCCATATACCTGCACCATTTATTGTGAATCCTTTTATTTACAATGGTATAGACGCCTTCGGGTGTTTTTCTATCGCCCATTACCAATTTGTCGCCTAAGTTTTTATTGCCAAATACTGCCGGATAGGTAATCAACCATCCTTCGGCATCAAACACATTCAACTCATAATTTGTTTTGTCTATAACAATATAGAATGAGCTTTTGCTATAAACATCTTCATTAAAGGATGTGTTTGCCACAAAAAGCATAGAAAGGAATATGAAGGTAAGTAGGCGATTCATGGATTTATAGGTTTTACAGGTTTACAACGTCAAATTATGCCGATTATTGGATTCATCCATCCTTTCACAAAAAATTATTGATATAAATGCAGCAATTTAACAATGCTGAAAAAATGAAAATACAAAAAGCCGCTCTTGTACGAACGGCTTCCAAGTATTGTTGATAAGAAGGGATTTCTATTTATTTTTTCACATCAACTTTTATCTCTTTGTAAATGTGGTTTGTAACCTTGTGGTTGTTTTTTTCCAATTGCTAAACCTGATGCCAAAACTGTAAGGATATTGCTCTAATCCTTTTTCGTATAGGTTTGTAAGAGAATAGCTGCCAAATAAACGAATGGGTCCTAAACCAAGTTCTCCTATATAAGCAACGCGAAACTTTTCCAGTCCAAGATCACCTTTGGTTTTTACTTTACCACGTTCGTCACTTTTTTGTTTGTCATGGCTTCCTATAAGGTAGCCTGCGCTGATGCCTGCACTTAGACTAAATCCTTTTTTACCAGGTGTGGCATTAAAGTTAACCATTAATGGAACTGAAAGGTATCCTGCATACAATTTGTTCTTTGAAAAATTAATGCTGTCCCTGAAAATGAAAGGAGACTCCCCTTTTTCATAGTTTATTTTGCTATCATAGCGGAGATTAAACATTTCCAGACCGGCACCATACTTTAGATTGATATAACCTTTAGCCAGTTTAAGCTTTTGCATTACAATCCAGATGTTTACATTGGAGCTTTTGCCAGGTATTAATTTCAATTCGTCCTTAGTCGGAGCACCTTGTGTGCCTATAGGTCTAAGATATGAGGCGGCACCGGCACTGGTGTAGTTTGTTTCGTCATTTACATTGGCAAAACCAAGGTCAAAAATAAGCCAATTAGTGCTTAGGTTCGTTTGCTTTTTTGCTTTTCTTTCGAAGGTTACTTCCCGAGAAAAGTTGCCGTTTTCATCCTTTGCTTTTTTGATGATTACAAAGTTCCCAACTTTTATAGTGTCAACCTTTTTTTTGCTCGCATCGGTGCTTGTTTTTGTACTGTCTGTTTGGGCAATTCCTGCTCCTGCAACCATCAAGGCTGCCATCGTTAAGTAAATAGTTTTCATTTTAAAAGTGTTTTTCTGTTAGTGAAAGATTAGGTGGTTCTTATTTCGAACCCGGCAACTTGTACCGATTTTTCGGTTGGGTCTTTTTC
>JANMZN010000465.1:0-10816 GCA_031383285.1 Segetibacter sp. | reverse complement strand
ATTCTGTAATTATTTTTTTAGAATCTTAAAAACTCAAATCTACTGGTTGAGTTAAGCTTATAAAACGATTGCCATAAATCAAGTTACTCTTTTTGATACCACGTTAATCAAGAAATGGATATCGTCTATTGCAAATCCGGAAGATGTAAAAAATAGCTATCAGAAAAAGGGGAGGCCCCTGATAATATATCTGCTTATTTAAAAGAATATCGACGGTTAGTATCAGCACAGTGACAGGTGAAATTGTTTATATTTTAAGTTGTTGGGGGCTTTTTTAGGTTTCCTTAGTTGTGTTATTACTTTATTGAATGCTGTACCCAGCATGTATAGTTATATCTTGTTTGGACTCACTATGGCGACATTAATCCTTATTTGTACAGGTCTCTATTTTGCGTTTGAATAGATAGCGCTTATGATTTTAAAATGGTTTCAATGGCCATTATTTCTCCCTCACTAAATGTGGTATTTGAATAAGATTTTAAGCAATCCTCTAATTGCTCCACCTTGCTTACTCCTAATATAACTGATGTAATTCTTTTATCTTTTAGAATCCATGACAAGGTCATTTGTGCAAGAGTTTGTTCACGTTGACCAGCCAACTTATTAAGCTTTGCAATTTTATCTACCAACGCAGGCGTTATCTGATCTTGTTGCAAAAATCCGCTTGGCTTGGCTGCTCTTGAGTCTTTAGGAATACCCTTCAAGTATTTGTTGGTTAATAAGCCTTGCTCCAAGGGAGAAAATGTAATACAGCCAACACCTTCTTTATCAAGTAGCGCTAACAATCCCCCTTCTACCCAACGATCAAACATAGAATACTTAGGTTGGTGAACAAGACAAGGAGTTCCTAATTGTTTTAATATACGCATCGCTTTTTCCGTCTCTTCATTTCCATAACTTGAAATGCCCACATAAAGTGCTTTCCCTTGTCTCACTATCAGGTCAAGGGCTCCCATAGTCTCATCTAGCGGTGTATTTGGATCGGGGCGGTGGCTATAAAATATGTCAACATAATCCAGTTTCATCCGCTTTAAACTTTGGTCCAAACTAGATACAAGGTATTTTTTAGAACCCCACTCACCATAAGGGCCATCCCACATTTTATAACCCGCTTTAGTAGAAATGATTAGTTCGTCGCGATATCCGGTGAAATCTTTTTTTAGAATTTTGCCAAAATTTTCCTCTGAGGATCCTGGTGGGGGACCATAATTATTGGCAAGGTCAAAATGTGTAATGCCCTTGTCAAAAGCTTTTTGTAAAATATTCCTGTTGTTTTTAAGGTCATCCTCTTTGCCGAAATTGTGCCAAAGGCCAAGCGATATAGCAGGTAGCAACAGGCCGCTTTTGCCGCAACGGCGATATTCCATTGTTGTGTATCTCGCTTCTGAAGGAGTATAAGTTGACATATCTTTTATTATTGAGAAGATTTAAAGGTATAGAAAAATATTTCGAAGTTTTAAAGCAATGATTCAGGGTTTTTTAAATGATGAGTAATTAAAATGTTAAATGGAGTTGGCATTTTAATGTGGAAGTAAGTTAATTTTACGGCGCCTGATGATGTAACGATTGCTATTAATGATTGGTCAATTTTTGATCTTTCAACACTTTCTGCTTTACATTTCCAGCATAAAAGCCATGATGACAATGACTGATCGAATTTATTTTGACAACGCCGCTACTACAAGTTTGGATCCTGAGGTTTTAAGTGCAATGATGCCCTATCTCACGGATTATTTTGGAAATCCATCATCTATTTACAGCTACGGCAGAGAAAGCAGGTTGGCTATTGAAAATGCCCGTAAGTCTGTTGCTAAAATTTTGAATGCACGACCTGCTGAAATATTTTTTACAAGTGGGGGTACAGAAAGCAGCAATACAGCTATTACTGCTTCGGTAAGAGATCTTGGATGCAAACATATTATTACTTCTCTCATCGAACACCACGCAACACTCCATGCAGTTAAATTTCTTAAAGACCAGGGAGAAGCTACAGTGGATTATGTAAAAATTCTTGCAAATGGCAGTGTTGATATGGAAGACTTGGAAAAGCTTTTGGCAACTACAACCAAAAAAACATTGGTAACCTTGATGCATGCTAACAATGAAACAGGTAGCATGCTAGATATTAAACAAACCGGAGAATTATGTAAAAAGTACAACGCAATTTTCCATAGCGATACGGTACAGACTGTAGGTCATTTCCCAATTGACCTGAAAGCAATAAATGTTCATTTCATAACGGGGGCAGGTCACAAATTTCACGGACCAAAAGGAGTGGGGCTTCTTTACATTAATGAGGACATTAAGATTAATCCTTTTGTCCATGGTGGTGGGCAAGAACGAAATATGAGGGCAGGAACTGAAAACCTTTATGGAATAGTAGGTTTTGCCAAAGCCTTGGAATTGGCTACTGCTAATTATGAGAAAGACAGCGCTTATATTAAAGAGGTAAGGGATTATTTGCTAACGCAATTGCAGCAGCACATCGAAGGGGTCACTTTTAATGGCGAGCCACAAGGAAAATCTTTGTACACTGTATTGAGTGTGAATTTTCCAAAATCAGCGAAAAACGAAATGATATTGTTCAATATGGACATAAATAATATCTGTGCTAGCGGAGGAAGTGCATGTTCTAGTGGTGCAGATGCCGGAAGCCATGTAATAAAAGCGATTAACAACGATCCACATATTGTTACAGTAAGGTTTTCTTTTAGCAAACACAATACAAAAGAAGAGGTAAACCTTGTAATAGAAAAACTGAAGGAAATCCTTTGATTGGAAGTAGGTTAATCATTGCCTAATATTTTTTCAATATAATTAACCTTTTTTGACGCTTCAATTTTGAAATTGAAAGATATTATACTACTTTTGCACCCAATATAAAATAAAAAAATAAATTGGTGTCAATTTAAAAAAACAAAAATGCCTTTAACAACAGAAAAAAAAGCAACAATTTTCACAGAATTTGGCGGTAAACCTACAAACTCTGGTTCTATCGAAGGACAGATCGCTTTGCTTACAGAGCGTATCAGTCAAATCTCCAAGCATTTGCAAGCAAATAAAAAAGATTTCTCAACGCATCGTGGTCTTATGCAGTTGGTTGGTAGACGTAAACGTTTATTAACTTACCTTCAAAAGCACAACCTAACCGGATACCGTGGTTTGCTTGAAAGATTAGGTCTAAGAAAGTAATCTCACTATATGATAAATGCTATTCCCAACTGATAACAAAACACAGTTGGGATTAGTTTTTTCTACAAGGTTCATTTTTTTGACGCATTCATTAATCGGGCACCGGCTTCATTTGCTAATCTAACGATCCGTTAACCGCCCATCAAATTTCGAAATACAATGTTAACACAACCAATTAGTGTCTCTTTCGATACCGGAAATGATCGGCAAGTTTTTATCGAAACCGGTAAATTAGCCCGCCAGGCTGACGGTGCAGTTACAGTACGTCAAGGCAATTGCATTTTATTAGCTACCGTTGTAGCAAATAGAGAAGCCCGTGAAGGGCAGGATTTTTTTCCGCTTTCTGTGGATTATCAAGAAAAGTTTGCTTCTGCAGGACGTATCCCTGGATCATTTTTTAAGAGGGAAGCCAGACTTAATGACTACGAAATATTAACCAGTCGTTTAGTTGACCGCGCTTTGCGTCCATTATTTCCAGAAGATTATTTTTGTGAAGTTCAAGTACTTATAAGCCTTGTTTCAAGTGATGCTGAAGTTATGCCTGATGGTTTGGCTTGTCTAGCAGCATCTGCGGCATTGGCAGTTTCCGATATTCCTATTAAAGAAATTATTAGTGAAGTAAGAGTAGCAAAAGTTGACGGTAAAATAGTGGTTAATCCTACAAGATCAGAATTGGAAGTTGCTGACTATGAGTTTCTTATAGCGGCTACTGAGAAAAATTTGATGATGGTAGAAGGGGAGGCTAAAGAATGTTCTGAAGAGGATCTTGTAAATGCTTTGCAAATAGCTCATGATGCCATTAGAGTGCACATTAAAGCTCAACAGGAACTACGGGAAAAGATAGGAATAATAACTAAGAGAGACTATAAGAAGCCGGTGCAAAACGAAGAAATAAGGGAAAAAGTTGCTTTAGTAACTAAAGAAAAAATAAGAGATATAGCTCGTAAAGGTTCTGATAAGCATACTAGAAGCGATGCTTTTAGTGCTTTGAAAGATGAATTAATGACAGCATTAGGAGAAAACATTAATGAACAGGACAAAAAGCTTGCAAAGAAATACTATGCTGATCTTCAATGGGAAGAAGTAAGGAACATAATGCTAGATGAAAGGGTTCGTTTGGATGGCAGGAAGATGGATGAGGTTCGTTCATTGGCAATGGAGGTAGATCCACTTCCAACTCCACATGGTTCTGCTTTGTTCACAAGAGGAGAAACTCAATCGCTTACTAGTGTTACTTTCGGTACTAAACTAGATGAATTACTAATTGAAAGTGCTGCAAAGTCAGACTATAGCAATTTCTTCCTTCATTATAATTTTCCTCCTTTTTCAACTGGCGAAGTTAAGATGATGAGAGGTCCTGGTAGAAGGGAAGTAGGACATGGTAATTTGGCTATGCGCAGTCTGAAGCAAATGATGCCGGGAAATGATTATGCTTATACTGTCAGAATTGTAAGTGATATTTTGGAAAGTAATGGTTCATCTTCAATGGCTACGGTTTGTGCAGGTTCACTTGCACTGATGGATGCCGGAGTTCCGATTCAAAAACACGTAAGTGGAGTTGCTATGGGACTTATTACCCGTGAAGACGGAAAATATGCTATCCTTACTGATATCTTAGGTGATGAGGATCATCTGGGTGATATGGACTTTAAAGTAACAGGAACCCGCGCTGGAATTTGTGGTGTTCAAATGGATATTAAGGTAGATGGTTTAAGCATGGAAGTAATGACTGAAGCTTTACAACAAGCTCGCAGAGGTAGGTTACAGATTTTAGACGCCATGTACGAATGTATGCCTGAACATCGTCCGGAAGTGAAGCCACATGCTCCAAGAATGGAGAAGTTATTTATTGATAAAGAATTTATAGGTGCGGTGATAGGCCCCGGCGGAAAGGTTATCCAGGAAATTCAACGTGAAACGGGTACTACTATCAATTTAGAAGAAGTTGGAAATGTGGGTGAGGTTAGCATATTCTCTCCAGTTAAAGAAGGTTTGGATAGGGCTGTGGCCTGGATCAAGAGTATTGTTGTAGTTCCAGAGGTTGGCGATGTTTATGAGGCTACTGTAAAAAGCATTAAGGAATTTGGCGCTTTTGTAGAGTTTATGCCTGGCAAACAGGGATTATTGCACATTAGCGAAATAAGCTGGAAGCGCCTGGAAACAATGGAAGGAGTGCTTAACGAAGGAGACGTTGTAAAGGTTAAGCTAATTGGCTTAGATCCTAAGACAGGTAAGTTTAAACTTAGCCGCAAAGCATTGATGCCAAAGCCTGAGTTTAAGCCAAGAGCTGACCAACCAAGCGAAGGTTAATTATCAATTGAATGCTAAAGGGAATGAAATAAGTTCCTACATAAATACTTAAAAGGTCCAAAATATTTTGGGCCTTTTTTTATTACAAAGTAATAACTTGAATTAACGGTAAATTTCTCAGGTTTTTATTTGAAAGCAAAGCAGATGTATTCATAAAGTCATTACTACCGAAATTAATAATGATTCTTTGTTTACTATCTGATTATTTTTTAATGATAATGAATCAAAGCAAGGTCATGCCTTTTTCGAAATCATTTTGGTCAACCTTGCTTTTTGATAATGTACTATGCAATTTATTTACTAATTTCATTTTGAATTAAGGCGATAAAATCGAACAATGGTAAAATTGCCATTCAGAATTAGCCATAAATTTTAATTACCCATTAAATAATAATTGATGAGAACAGTAGCTCAGGTATTAGCAAGAAAAGGGTTGAATGTGGTTTCTGTACTACCATCAACTTCTGTAATAGATGCCCTCAAAATGATGGCAGATAAGAATATTGGATCAGTTGTAGTTGCAGAAGGCAGTACATTTCTTGGCATCATGACAGAAAGAGATTATTCTCGAAAGGTGGTGTTAAAGGGTAAATCATCTGATCATACAACGGTGGCCGATATAATGTCATCAGATTTCCCAGTAGTTTCTTCTTTAGATAAAATAAGTCACTGTATGAAGCTATTATCCACTAATAATCTACGATACTTGCCTGTTATGGATAATGATGTACTGACAGGAATTATTTCTATTAATGATGTAGTAACAGAAACAATTCTAAGTCAAAGTGAGACCATTTCGCATCTCCAGAATTATATTCAATCATAGTTTATGAGTTCTCCCTAATAGAACACTTTAGGTAAATGAATATCAAATAGAAAAAGGGAGTAACACATGAAAAATCTTTGGATTTTTTTTGTAGAAAAATAGGCTAATTCTTGTTTCGGACTTGAACATTGTATTTACGATTTTGTAAATATTCCCATACCCACATGATAGAGAAGGTGGGTATAAAATCAGAAAAGGGTAGTATCTCTTCGGCAAAAGAAAAAAGGGCACCATAAATACCCTTCTTTCCTCCAAACATTTTAAAAAATATAAACCCGGATAAAGGCGCCCAAATAAGATCCGAAAATTCACCAAATACTGGTATAGCATAAGAAGCATATCCTACAATATCCATTAGGATACAAATTGCAAGAGGGGGAAGTTCCTTTTTCATTAAAACATATTGAACAATTAAAACAATCAGTTTCAATATCAATATAATATTGCTTATAAATTTAAAGCTCCGGTAATGGATTTCTTCTGGAAGGCACAACTATTTTTTCGTCTTCACTTAAGTAAACAAAGAAATCAGCAATTTGATAAATGTCACCAGGAACCTTTTTGATATTGTCTTCGCTATTCCGATCGTATGGACCGAGAATGGTTCCGTTAAATTTTATTTCAGAAAGTTTCTGTTCGTGGGTTAATGTTTTGAAAGTATCAATATCCATAATTGAAAATTACTTATGTGTTTGGTAGGATGCAAATATATGTGTCACATTCGATACTATAGCAAATCGTGTCATCTAATTCCGTCAACGCAAAAAACCAAAATCAACTACCCGTCTTAAATACTTTTTATCTTGAATAACCCAAGTTACTTCATAGCTTCCCCCAGCCTCAGGTTTAATCATATAAATATATATGTTTCGACCATTGTTTGATAAATACACCTTGCTCTGTGTTTTATTTTTTCCGCCTTCAGAAAAACTAAGTTGAGGGTTTGCTAAATCTGACAAGGCTTCTTTAGGAACAATGATGGTATCTCTGCTAAAGATAACCGTTACGTTTTCAACCATATTCTTTGGGAGCTTGCCATAATCTCCAAAAAATGGTTTGTTGTCAATTTTTGTCAGGAATTTCTTTTCAGGATCGTAAAATGACAGTTTATGTTTACTGGCATCAAAAGCAGTGGACGAGATAATAATTTTGATGTTTTCGTTTGAAAAAGTAATTGAATTATTGCTGAATGCGGTTACCGGAATAGTTTGTAAAGGGTCTTTGCCAACACTTTCATCTAAACCTCCCATTGCAAAGGTGGCAATGTCACTTCTGACATCTTTTTCCTGAATTCTAGCAAAAATCTCTTTCTTGCTTCTGTAATCAGGATAATCATCCGATTGTGCATCAGTATTGAAAATAAATAAAATTGAAAACACTAATATCAATATGCTTCTCATGCACTGAGTTTTAAGAAGTGAATTTATGAAACGAAACATTTTTAAAATAGTTAAATGTGTTTCAGAATTTGTTTATATTCTAAAAAGGAAAAGCCAGTCGTTTTTTATTCTACAATACCTTTTTTGATAGCAAAAATAACCAGACCTGCTGTATTCCTAACCCCAACTTTTTCAATCAATCTCTGTCGAATCCCTTCGACAGATCTTGGGCTCAAAAAGATTTCCTTAGCTATTTCAGTTGCTGTTTTTTCTTCACAGATCAGCTTCAGTACATCCAATTCCCTTTCTGAAAAATCAATAGACTCATTAAACGCCGGTTTAATATTTCCTTTAATTACCAACCGTTTTAATAGTGCTTTGTTTACGACATCATTGAAGTAATACCCACTTTCAAATACTGAATAAATAGCCTTCCTTATTTCTTCAGAATCTGCATTTTTAAGCAAATAGCCATTTGCCCCGTTCTCCATAAGGTGAATAATAAATTTATCATCATCATACATTGTCACTGCAAGCACTTTGGTTTCAGTGAAATATTTTTTCACCTCTTTGGTTGCTTGCATGCCATCCATTATTGGCATTTTTAAATCCATTAAAATAACGTCTACTTTTATTTTTTTTAATCCTTCAAGTAACTCTTCGCCATTGTCTGCTTCCAGGACTACTTCAAGATTATCGTCTTCTGATAGCCCTACTTTTAACCCATCTCTGAATATTTTGTAGTCATCAGCTATGGCGATTCTTATTTTACTCATTTTATTTCCTAATTGGTATTTTGAATACTACTTTATAAATTCTGTCTGATTTTAAAAAGTCGATATTTCCCTTTAATAAAGTGATCCTGTTTTGAATATTTTTAAGGCCTAAACCATTTTTTTTGTAGCGTAGTTGTTCATATTCCGCAAAAGTTATACCAAATCCGTTGTGCGATATAGTGAATACCAATTGTTCATTTTCCATGGAAGATGAAAAAGATATTTCTTTTGCTGAAGCATGTTTTATGATGTTATTGATGAGTTCTTGTACTAACCTGTAAACGCTTATGTCATTTCCTGTGCCTATGTTAGCTAAATTATCATCAAAATGAATAGAAGAATGTATTAAGCTGCTTTCCGTTACGCTTTTTACAAAATGACTAATGGCTTCGTGTAACCCGAATTCTTTTAAAATATTGGAATGCAAATTATGGGATATGCCACGAACTTTTTGAATAGCATCATCCAATAATATTTTTCCCTTTTCGTGTAGGATGAGGTCGCGACTATCTAGGCTATTGGATTTAATTCCTAACAAGTGCAGCTTAGCGGATGATAATATTGCTCCTACTTCGTCGTGCAGCGTTTCGGCAATCCGGTGTCTTTCTATTTCCTCACTTTTTATTGCGGCTTCTAATAATTGATTTTGTTGTATTTCTCTTAGCTTTTCCATTTCTTGTCTGTATTTCAACTTTTTTCGTTGAGATGAAACATAAGAAATAAGAAAGCTCACAAATAGCAAGGTCATTGCTGATATTCCTATTAATACCCTATATTTTAATTCAATCTGCATAAGGTTCATTAAAAGCTTTTGCAAGAAATAAGCACAATATTATAAAACCTACGTTGTGAATATTCCACATATTATCCGCCAATCCTCTATCGCTTACAATCATAGGTACATAAAAAAGAAAAACAAAAAAGTTAACAACTACATAGACGCTCAATCCCGTTACAACATAAAAATCTGCTCCACTTAAGGATTTTTCATTTTCAGTTTTTAACTTGTACAGATAATATAGAAGGCAATAGATAAGCAAAATAAAAGCTTCAGTAGCTAAAAAGTCGGCACTAATATGGTCAGGATTTGCGAATTTTTCGAAATAAAAATAGATAATGGTAAACAACAAAAAGATAATAGGGACCGAAACTTTCCAAGTTTTTAGAAAGGGTTGTTTTAGCAATATGAAAAACGCAGAAAAACACCCAAATCTTACTATAGTATGGATATTGTATAAGTATGTATTCTCATGAAAATACTTTGAACAGCTAATAGGAAAAATATGTATACTAATTAGGTCTGCAAAAAAATTAATAAAGAAAGCAATAAAAACATAGAGAATGATGGGTGATAAATGTTTCGGTTGCCTTCTATTTTTTGCAAGTACTAGCATAGGTATGACTAAGGCCCAAACTTCGGACCAGTCAATAAGCAGTTGAAATAGTTTCATTTAGGTTACCTTGGTGGTGAAGGATTTAGTTGCAAGGTGGTTACTGTGGAAGTACTGGTACTCTTTTTTACCCCGGTTATGCCATCGGAGGCAACGGCGTATACTGAGTAACTTATGTAATTCTTAAGGTCTTCGGCAGTGACATCGTTGTACGGTTTAAATCTTAAATAGTTATAGGTATTAGTAGGAATCAATGCTGTCAAAGCTGTTTTGGTCATTGTATAACTAGAAATATAAATATCTTTGTAGTAACTCGAGTCAACTGTTGCTGAGGTAAGCTTTAAAGGGTTATAACCCGACAGTAATACGTTTTTAGTATTATATGCGTAAACTACCAAATCATATACCCGCCGGTTTGGGTCTTTAAGGGAGCTATTCTGTTGAACAAATACCAACTTACTTAATGCAGCTGCGCTTGATATTAGGTAATCTACGTTTGATTTAGGTAAAAGCATATTAGTAAATCTTAAAGCCTCCTGCGCATTTAGTGCCGAGCAACTCATTAGAATCAGGGCTAGTGCCAAACCTATTTTTTGTTTACTTTTTTTCATAATCTAAATTTTTAGCTTAACAATTGCACTAAAATCATATCAAGGGCAAGTTAAGCAAGTTTGATAATATATTTTTCAGGGTTTAAAAAGTTGCGTATTTCTACGTAGAAAAGAATCAGCGTATTTGTCCGCAATTGTGTACAATGCTGGCATTACAAATACCTGATTATTAATTTCAGTTATTTCCACCTTATTATTCTTCTTTTTCTTTCGAAATTTTGTATCCATAAACAACCGAAGAAATTCAATATCTATGAAAAATAACTTTTATAATAACCAAATATTATAAACGTGTTTTAGAAATTAACAAATTACGTACCAGAAAAAAATT
>JANMZN010000336.1:0-4741 GCA_031383285.1 Segetibacter sp. | reverse complement strand
TACTGCTAAAGCTCAAAACACAGCCCAGGAAAGCAGCAGTCAGGCTGATAAGGCTACAAACGGAAAAATGAAAGATGCTAAAAAAGCTGAAAGTAAAGCTGATGATGCACTTAACGATGCAAAAGATGCAGAGAAGGCAACACAGAAATTAAAGCAACAAAACAAAAAAATTGAAGACCTGAATAAGGACATATTAAAGAAGGAGGAAAAACTTCAAAAATTAGAAAAGATGCGCAACGCCATTCGAAATTTGAAACCATAGATTTTATCTTCTTCCCCATTCTTGTTTCAGTGTTAAGAAGGACAATGAAATATTAAATGGTTGCAGGACTTTGACCGGTAAATTATTAGGTTGCCCAACGATAATATATCCCTGACTTTTACCAGATGCACCGTATCCCTAACTTCAGGCGGTAATCCTGGGTTTCATTAAAGATTTAAGTCAGCTTCGTTAAGACTTAAAACAGCTGGGGGGTGAAACCCATCCTCATTCAATACCATTTTTGAATTGCCTCCAGATTTTGAATTGCCTCCAGATTTATCTGGAGGAAAACAAATACATTTTTCTTCTTTCGGCTTTAGCCACAATTTTCCCATCATTCATTTTGGCTAAAGCCAATATTTTGTGGTATCATTTTTTAGAATGGGTTGAAACCCATTCCTATTCAATTGCCCTGCTTGTTTTAGTATTCCGAATGATGCAGAAATATTAAATGGTTGCAGGTCTTTGGCCAATAAATTATTAGGTTTCCCAACAATACCAAACAACCTGACTTTTTACCGGATGCGCCGTGTCCCGCAATTCAGGAGGGAATTCAGGGTTTCATTGAAAATTTAAGTCTGCTTCGCTAAGATTTAAAACAGCGGGAGATGAGTTTGAGAGAAATATTTTTTGCTCCTCATACATACATCTGTATCTTGGATGTTATGGAAGCCGAATGGGAGAAAAAAAGACAAAAGCTTTACGAAGAGTACGGCCGTTTTATAACGAATTTTGAAGGCGTGTGTGCCTCAATTCGCAGAACTATCACGGGTTTGATGTTTTTTGATAAAACAAAAGAACCGTGGGAACAATATAAGCATGACGAATTGACATCTATGAGCATTCTGTTGGAGGGACTTACAGCAAAACCTTTAATGGATAAACTGTATGCGCTTTATTTATTGAAAAGACCGAGTGAGATTGAAATAATAGGGTATCTGAAAAAGATGAAAATACTTTTCGCGGATAACCTTGTTCCGATCAGGAACTCACTTAGTCATGGAGTTGTGAGCCATGGACACAGAGCATGGGGAGAAAAGGAAACTAACTTTGACCTGTTCATGCTATCCCATGCTAAGTTGGGCAATCAAGGTTTTTTGCCAAACAGCAATTTACTATCCATTGAAACACTGGTAATTTTAAACGAAAATGTTGAAAGACTCTTGTTTTGTCTACAAATGGTGTCTCTCATGGAAAGCACAAGTAATAGTAGTTTAGTAACACAGGCGGATTTTACAACAATCATAGCCAAAAACCTTTCGGAAATTAAGTTCAAGCTTGAGTTAATCGAAAATGAAATGAGTGACTACTTCTACAAGGATGTATAATATTTCCTTCTTGAGTCAATCTACCACCATTTTTTCAAAGCTGACGTATTTAACTTTGCATCCCCAAAATAAAAAACAATGATGATAGAAGGCAAAAAGATTTCAACGTGTATTGTAGCAAAGGCGAAATACGCATTGTTGCTTACAGGAAGGAAGCCCTCAAATACCGAATCATGTTCGAGGGAATATTGGATAAAGGTTGTGACTTGTATTGGTCAACAGCGAAATTATCAGTCGGAAGATATTCAAAAGGCAATTGACAGAGCAGAGTTGTATGACAGGACAAGAATGAACACTCAGTATGATTCGATTAACAATCGTGATGCATAATTGGAAAATATTCAATTAAAATTTTGTTATCCCTTCTATCGTAATTATAGAGGAGGAAGAGCATATATAGCAGAATTGGTAACGAATCGCAATAAAGGTATCGGAGGTATACATCCATTTAGTCGTAACTTGGTGCCAGTCTCTCATTTCCCTCCTTGTTTCAGTGTTCCAAAGGACACTGAAATATTAAATGGTTGGAGGTTTTGGCTTGTAAATTATTAG
This sequence comes from Segetibacter sp., assembly GCA_031383285.1. GTDB lineage: Bacteria > Bacteroidota > Bacteroidia > Chitinophagales > Chitinophagaceae > Segetibacter. The sequence continues at coordinate 2,599 of JANMZN010000336.1, read as the reverse complement.
GTTGCCCAACGATAACAAACAACCTGACTTTTTACCGGATGCATTTTGGATTTCATTTTAAATCAAAGTTGTCCTTTGGAATACTGTGGGTTATGCTTCTTCCCAATATTGTCGGGGAATTATAAATGAATCAGTTTGAGTTTCAACTTGAGTCGAGTCTCTCATCCATTGATTGACACCATCGAGTTTTTGTTTAATGTCGGCAGCTTTTGGATCTTGAAGATATACTTGTTCAAATTTTTTATCTTCAAAAAGTTCCCTGTCAATTTCTCTGTTAAAATCTGGAAATGAATAACCAATAATTACTAATGTTGAGGCTTCTTTAATCTTCTCTTTTGCAATATCTCTTGCTTCTCTAACTAAATTAGTATCTTCCCATCCAAAACTTAAAACATTACCGCTATCCCTTGGTTCTAATAAAGCTTTTAGTAACATTTCCATTGTTTCCCTATTGGTTGAATGTTTTAGTGGGTCATATAACGTATCACTATCTTTCACCTTATAGCCCGCAGATCCATTAAGTTTAATTAGACCAAATTCAGGACAATAGTCATCTGTTAACATTCTTGATGAAAAGAATGGTGGAAGCTTTTTATCATGATGTGTTAAGGCCGGGAAACAAGATAAAGATCTTTGAGCTTCACAAAATGATTCGGAAAAAAATTTTTGGAAGGCATACTCTACCTGAAGATCATAATTCCAACTAATTATTGAAATGTTCTTCGGTAATTTTTCGTGGGGAAATTTATTTGAATTAGACTTTAAAATTGTTGCAAAAAAGGACAAATAACGCGAATCAAGTTGGTTCGTAAAATTATTCAATGATGCCCAACCAGATTTGATTTCATCATCAAGAGCATCGATCACAAATTTCTTATGGTAAAATTTATATGTTTCATCTTCCTTTTTTAGCTGTTCAAATATTAAAAAAGTTGTGAGTAGTTTTTTGACGCTAAAATCATTTTTGTTAGTTAAGAACCTTTGTTTGGCCAAGGTATCTGGAGTTTTGAAAAATTTCATCTCTTTGCATAAGTCCAAATACTCTGAAATTTCTAAATGATACTTTGGAAAAAGTTGTACAAGATATTCAAGGTAATACAACATACGAGGAACCATCGTTTCGATAATAGGTAAACTATTATAACTGGCACCTGCACCCAATAAATAAACTATCTTTTTACGAGCCATTTATTTCTTGTTATTGATTAATCAAATAACCTTTATTCCCTTTGTTTTAGCATAACAAAGGGCACTTTAATATGAAGAGTGGCAGAATTTTGATCAGAAAATTTAGAAAATGAATGTATATAGTTAGTACCTTAATTTTCTACTGAATGGAATCCTTCTTCCTTTTTTAGATTGCAATTACGCTAAGACTTCAACTAACAGGGATTTTACTTTACACCCAACATTTGTCGGAATTCATTTTCTAGATCCTCAATTAACTTAACGAAGTCAGTCTCAATGGTCTCGGTTATTTTCCGACTTTTTTCTAAGTAGGACTTTACTATTTCCTTTGTAAGACCTCCTGCCTTAAATTGCCCATGCATAGAGGCAAAATCCCATCCTTTATTCCAATACTCTTTCGATAAATTTTCTAGTTTGCCTGCTAAAACTTTATTGAAAAAAATTCTATTGGGAATAAAGAAATTATGGAATTCATTTAAAGCTTTGTTTACGCTTATAAGCCTTTCCTCTTCTTCTTTATCTCCGTTGTCAATCACAACATGAACTCTTCTGGTAAAAATTACCATTGCAGAATGTAACTCAACAATTCTTTTATATAGCTCTTTAATTACTTCTGCACGTTCCTCATGGAGTTTTGAAAATCTAATATTGAACTCATTAAGAGTTCTATCTAATTGATGTTGAAAGTCTTTATTCTGTTGTTCGATTTGACCCTTGAAGCCCTCAAGATTTTGATTTAGTTGTAATTTTCTAATTTCAATCGCTTCATCGAAGAAGTACTCAATCAACTTCTTCCCCCATACTAATCCAGCAAGGATAACCAGGACGGAGGGTCCGGAATATAAAACAAGTTTCACTACTTCTTCCATAATTCATAGAGTTTCAAAATTGCCATCAACATTTATATGTACGCAACAACACGAAATACAAAATCAATTTCCTGTCTGAAAACCCATTAATTATCCCTACGTCTATTGCATTGTTATTACGCCAATAAATGATTATAATAATTCTTCCGCTAAACTAACAAAATTCATAATACCAAACCCATTAGCAACAAAATATTTTATAATATACACCCTCCATTCAAATTATTCCCCACCTTTGCCAAAACAGATTGTATGAAATTCAAAATTTTGCCTGCTATTGTATTGTGTGCTTCATTGGTTGTTTTTTCGTGCAACGCACAAAACAATAACCTGTCTGCACCACAATTTGAGACCGCCATTACCCAACCCGAGGTACAAATATTAGATGTAAGGACCCCCGGTGAGTTTGAGAGTGGGCATATAAAAGGCGCCCTTTTAGCAGATTGGAACAATGAGGCCGAGTACAAAAGACGCATTGCCTTTGTGGATAAAACCAAACCTGTGTATGTCTATTGCCTTGCCGGTGGCCGTAGTGCTGCGGC
>JANMZN010000334.1:0-10077 GCA_031383285.1 Segetibacter sp. | reverse complement strand
AACCAATTGGAAGAAGAAGTTAGCCGATCGGTGGACCAAATAGCAATTGACCTTAAGCAGGTAATAGCGTATCCCGGTAGCAGGAATGATTTGGTATTGGAAGAGGGGGATGTACTAACGATACCCAAAGAAAAGATGGATGTACGCATTAGTGGGCAGGTGTTGTTTCCTACCCGTGTGGTGTACAACGAAAAAATGCGTATGGAGGATTATATTGGTAGGGCAGGAGGCGTAGCCGACAATGCCCGAAAAAGTAAAGTCTATGTATTGTATCCAAATGGAAATGCTGCTAAAACCACTAGCTTTTTATTTTTCAGAAAGTTTCCAACTGTTACACCGGGGTCAGAAGTGATTGTGCCCAAAAAACACCTGATGGAGCGTAGAAGACTTTCTACCGGTGAGGTGATTGGTATAGCCACGGCAGTTACCTCTTTTGCAGGGGTATTGTTGAGTTTGTTGATTAATTTGAATAGATAGCCAACCTAATAAATTGAATATTCAGATAACTTTCAATGCTCATTAAGCAATTTAAAAAGGACTATGTTCCTTATTTGATTGGTATCATTATACCCGCTATTGCAAATTTTGCTACTATTCCAATATTTAAGAAAATTCTAGGACCATCGCAGTTTGGCATATACTCTTTTTACCTTTCACTCTTACTTATTGTCAATGCGTCATTTTCTGGCGGGATTAGCCAAAGTATTATTCGGCTACATGTGGAATATGAAAAGAAAAACAATTTTTTTTTCGAAGCATTATTAGTTACTGTTTCCATTAGCGTACTTTTAGCAATTCCACTTTTTTTGTATGTTAATTATAATTATCATCTTCTTTATTTTTCATTTTTATTTGTTGTAGCCCTATTTTTATCCAATCTATATTCATCATTGCTTGCTATTACTCAATCGAGGTTAATGTCGGTCAATACGGCTATAAGCGAAAGCCTGAGAACTATTATCTATCTGCCTTTAGGTCTATTTCTCTTTCACTACTTTCCAACATATAATTTTCTTTTGTTGATATTCATTGCTCTTGTTTTTTCTTATTTAATTGTTTGCATATTTCTTATCTATAAAAATAAACTTTCATTTTCTATATGTCATACCACCATTTCAAAAATTTGGGTCACATGTAAACGGATATTTAATTACTGCGGCTACCTTATAGGATGGTTTTTTCTTTGTTATGCCATTAGTACTTCCAACAGATTTATTTTAGCGCAACACTTTGGCAAAGAAAATATCGGGCATTTTACGGCTAGTTTCGATATATTGAATAAGTCCATTGTTTTATTGCTTTCCCCGGTTGTAATCAGCCTGTTCCCTTTGGTTGTAAAAGCCCATGCGGAAGGGCATTATAATCAGGTAAAAAAAATAATCAGACAATTGATAATAATTGAATTTGTATTGTTGGTTTTTAGCTTGGCTTTATATCCGTTCATAGGATTTCCTTTTTTAAATAAATTGCTGCTAACACCACCTACCAACGAATATTTGTTTCTTGAAATGCAGGTAATAGCCGGTACTTTCATTTGGCAAATGGCTATGTTGCAGCACAAATTTTTGGAGTTGGAAAAAAGGACTATAACAATGTTGTTATTTGTTGCCATTTCATTTGCAATCAGTTTTTCACTTGATGCCATATTAATCCCAACGAATGGTGTGCTTCTTGCTGGAATCGGCTATTTAGCAGGGTCAATTGTTTACTTTCTATTGACGTTTTACCATAAAAGAGAAACTGATGCTACTGCCTTTTGAATATATGATCAGTGCATAGTGTAGCTTTATTATTTGCATTAACTTATTTCAATATTTTGAGTATTCACCTTTGTACAATACTATTGAAACACCTGCAGCATATTTTAAAAAATAAAAAATAATTTTGGACGAAGTCTTGTTAGGATATAGAAAATCAGGTTTTTGTCCTGCAACTTCCTTTAATTTTCGCCAGTAGTAATGATAAGTATACCTTGTGGTAAGGCATAAATTATTTTTTTTTATGTAGTATGCCAAGTCCCCGTAAGACAGATAATTGCAAAAATGATAAATTTTATCTGCCCAAACCCTGGAAAAGTAATCTATGTCATTATTGTAAAGATGTTTTTCCTTTTTATATCGCCCCAATCCAATTCGGCTATAAAATTTCACTTTTCTATAAATGGCATCCCAACTTTTAAGTTTATGCACTCCCGGCAATAAAACATGCCCATCAATAAGCACTTCCTTAGGAGGATATAGGTGAATAGAATAACCTTTGGAACCTAACACGCGGTTATTTTCTTTAAAAAAATAATCATGGTCCCAAACATGCTCTATTACCTGATTAGATACAACAATATCAAAAGTTCCATCTTTAAATGGCCATTGTTCATTTGATGCTATCAACTTTATTCTTTCGTTCCAATGTATTTCGGGGGAATTTATGGATAAGTATGAGAGTGTTTTTACAAAGTAGCTATCTTGCTGTACACCATGGTCAGCTACATCATATCCGTAAATAATAAAATTTTTACCTGCATTAAATAGTGGAAGGTATTTGTTTAAAAAGAATATCAATTTCCCGTCACCGCATCCTGCATCTAGTATGTGTAGTGTATCTAGTTCACTTAGCCGTTTTTCATATTTTATCATCGTATTAATTACTGACAAAATATGCCTGTGAGTAATTGAAATTGATGAATTATATGCATCAGTAATTATATTATTTTTCATAAAATATATTGGTTTATTATTAGGGAGCTATCAAAAGGACAAAATGATGCACTAAATCATAGCGAATAAGTAATCGATAGCCTAATAGCAGTAACGTTTGCCACAGGGTACGGTACATTGTTTTTTAAGAAAAATCCGGTGCCAGTTGTTAAAGCTGTAACATAACAAGATAAACCGGGCAAAGGTGTAGTTATTGTAGTTGCAAGTATTGTATTACCCAATGAAGAGAAAATAACACCTGTGCCATATTGAGCTTGTATATGGCTTAAAATTACAGCAGGGGATTTTTTAGGAATAATTTGGTCGGGAATGGAAAATTGCAAGTCACCAGTACCTAATGATTTGCCAGAACCAGTTCCCATGTCAACCTCTAAGGTAAGTGTGACGACATCATTAGAACGGGTATATTCTCCTCTTATCCTTGAGCCCGTTCCAAAATTAACAGGTGAGCCGTCTGAACTTGAATATAATGGGGTATAAAGAACCGTTCTTTCTAATCCAATTGCATTTCTATTATTACCACTCATATCTAAAACAGGATCATCTATCCCGTTGGGAGAATTATACCCTAGGTTATCTATGTTGTAATGATTGTAAGAATTGCCTGTTATTGCTATTTTGTCTGATCCTGAAGCAATGGTAATGCGAGGTTTAATATTGCAACCTGTAATAGTATTGTTATGTCCGTTAACCACAATACTATTGGCATTTGCAATTCGGCAATTACTTATTAATACTCCCCTACTATTTTCAGAATAAACCAATTTGCCCAAAAAACTATTGTTTATTAAAACATCTGCACATCCACCAAAATCAAAAGATGGCTTTCCCAAAGTTTCCAAATTAATGAACTTTCTTGTAACAGCAGCTGGTTCACCATTTACTAAATATACCAAAGGATCAATTACAATTGCACAATCGACATTATCTACTGATGCGTTTTCACTTTTGTAAATTTCTATATTGTTAAAGACACATTGAGAACCAGCACTGCTCTCAAAGTAAACACATGGGCCATAAAAATTTATTATCTTACAATTAGATACTTGCTGATGTCCATCATAACCAGAAAAATACAATGCATTACTACTACCAACAATATTATCCTGAGCTAAACCATCTAAATACAAATTATCAATTTGTGCCCCATCTCTTAGGTTAAACATTTTTCCAGTTGCTTTTGCAAAAGTTAGCTTAGTTGTAAACTTATTGGCTCCTACTATCTTTTTATTTGGAGGTATTGTAATAGTTGAAGTTATTCTATATGCAGTTTGCGGATCCGGAATGTAAATCACTTTTGCTGGTGAATTTAAAGCATCTATTAAAGCTTGTGTAGCATTAGATGTGCCAGTATTATCATCAATTTTTCGCCCATTTGCAAAATCCCAAATACTAACCCAGTCAGAAAGTGGATCTTTGGCTAGGGTGTATGGTACGGATAGCATTTGTATATCGGGAATATTGTCAAATGTGCCAGAAGCAGTAATTTCTGTTTTAAGATATTTAGGAGTAATCCTCCATTTAATGTTTCTAAAGACTCCCGAGTTAACTGTACCTGTTCCCACAATTATTGTAGCAATTCCAAAATAATCTGTCGTTGCAGTATGGGTTTCAACATATTCATTAACAGTTATTGATGGCGTAATTTGAGTATAGTAAATCGTAATTTTTATAGTTACAGTACTATTCGAAATCGGCACATTGGCATTACTCACAAAAACTTGATGATAAAAAGCTTGTGGTGGAAAACCGCTAACGGATGACTGTGAAAACAAGTTGTGGCAACAAAGTATCAAAAAGAAAAGTAAGAAGTTATTTTTCAAGTTATAGGTTTTTATTTGTTAAAGTGGAAACCGAGAAATATAGTATACGATTACTGTTAATATTATTTTTTAAATAATAAATAATATTTTCATCTCTCAAGGTTTGTTTCGATACTATTGCAATTGTGTTTTTATGGGCATTTAGAACTGGAAAACCGCTAGTTCTTATCGCAGATTTCAATGGGTGGAAACTAATCAGTTTATTCTGAAGAAATACAATACTATCATTTTTTGTAGATATTATTTTCTCTTTAGAACTCTGAGCAAAAAGCATTTTACTGAGGAAAATAAAACTAATTAAGATGAACAAAAATTTCATAAAATTATTGTTTGATTAAAACTACAAACTAAACTTAATATCACCAAATTATTCCTATCTAAATCAATTCGCTAATATGATAATATTAAAACCACAATCATAATTAAGTCGCCTTATTTTTGCAATCTTACATTTACATTAGGTTCGTTATAATTAATAAAAAATGAAACACTAAATAAAGTGCTAAGTAAAAGTACAACTTTGATGAAGTACTCAAAATAAAAAAGAATATGACTGAAAATTTATCGAGCCTAACTAACGGACAAAAGCAAGTATCCACACTGTTGGATTTGATAAAATTGTTTGCGGGGTATGCCTTTAAAAAGAAATGGTGGATAATGGGCATTTCCCTTTTTGTAGGAATAGGCGGTGCCTCATACAATTATTACAAAGCATCCTCTTATAAAGCATCTCTATTGTTTGCTATTGATGATGAAGGCGGAGATGCTAATGGCTATCTTAATCTAGCTGCACAATTTGGTATTTCGTTAGGTAGTGGCGGGGGTGGAAGTGCATTTAAAGGTGAAAACCTACTTGAATTGTTTAAATCAAGATACATCATTGAGAAAACGCTCATGAACGAAATTGTGCTCAATGGGAAAAAGGATTTGATGATTAACCATCTGATCAGGTCTGATTTTGATAATTTTAAGAAAACAGTTTTTTCTACAAACAATAGAACATATTATCAGGATAGTGTTGTTTCAGTAATCTATATGGGCATTGTAAAATATAAACTGAATGTATCACGTGTAGATAAACGCCTCATTTTTGTATCGGCCTCTTTTAAATCCCACAATCAATATTTAGCCAAACAATTCGTAGAGCAATTGCTTGAAAATGTGATAAAATTTTATACGGAAACAAAAACAAAAAAAACCCGGCAAAATGTAAGTGTAATTACCAAAGAACTTGATTCTGTAAAAGCTTTAATGACGGGAGCAATATATAAATCTGCATCAGATAATGATTTAAATGTAAACCCGATTCGTCAGTTGATGCGTGCCCCCATCCAAAGAACAAATGTGGATGCACAAGTATATACCATAGCATACGGTGAGATTATGAAAAATCTGGAAATAGCAAAGATGAATTTAATGAAAGAAACACCTTTGGTTCAAATCATAGACAGGCCTATTCTGCCATTGGAAAATGATAAGTCGGGAAGGTTGGCAGGCTTAATTATTTGGGGGTTCGTAGCTTTTGTGTGCCTTATCATCTTTTACTATTTCAAATTCTTATTACGCTTGCATCAAGGTGAATCAATTTGATTGTATGTTGTTTATATCCATCATCATATTGTTTATTCTTACGGTTTTAAATTATCATATTGCAGATAAGAAATTTACCTATCCGCCATTTATTTTCTGTGCTGTTTGGTTGGTGGTTATGAGTGCTCGTTTAATTTTCACTCAATTTTATTTAAAGGACTTATTTCCTTTACAAAGCGATACTTATTTCCTTTTCATAGCAGGTTGTTTAGTCTCAACTGTGGCAGGCTATATCAGTTTGTTGCAATATTCTTTTTCCGAAGTAAGAGAGACAATAGCCAATAGACAAAATGCGGTTGAAAATGAAATCATTCACGCTGACCTGTCATTGTATGTTCGGCTAACATTAATCGGATTTTGTTTTGCTATTTTTCCCCTATTCGTAAAGTATATCATAAAAGTAGTGTTACCCGGCGAGGTAGAAAATATTTTTAAAACCATACGATATGAAACTGCTGTGAATAATGTGGGTTTCGGAATTTATAATTACATGATTACCCTATCTTGCTTTGTGGGTTTGTTTAGCGGCTATGTTTATTGGCAGAAAAAAACAAGGACAAACAAAATAGTATATATCCTTGCTTTGATTGTTTCTTTGTTTTATGCTTTTGCTACAATGGGGCGATCTCCAATTTTAATGGTTATCTCGCTGAATTTGGCAATGTTTCTTATTAGTAATCAAAAAGTAAATATCAAGCAATTTATTTTGCCCTTACTTGTATTTGTGCTCATTTTTTTGGGAGTGGGAATCTTGCTAGATAAAGGCGGAAGTTTAAATAATTCATTGTCTGAAAATGTAGATGCTTCTATAAAAACATTTTTAGAATACCTGCTTACACCTATGAATGCCATTGATTGGGTGTTGCATCAACCGATATTGGAGCATGAAGAAGGAAGAAAAACATTGCGATTTTTTTATGTCTTAGGACATTCTCTAGGCTTAAACAATGTTAACCCGGATAATTTTGATATTGTAGATGCATTCATTTTTGTTCCTTATCCTGTTAACGTTTATACCTTTTACAGTCCTTACGTCAAAGATTTTGGTGCATTGTATTCCTTTTTATGGGTTTTTGTTTTAATGCTCATTCATTCAAATACTTTTATGAAACTTACCTACTCTTCTAAAATATTTTTGCCAAGAATTATTTATAGTTTCATGTTTTTTCCTTTGATAATGGTGTTCTTTCATGATCTATATATCAGCATATTATCTACTTGGCTTCAGTTGTTATTGATAGTAGGTACTGTGTATTTTATATTTTGGTGTAAAGTGAAAGGTGTGATTTATTTTTTTCTGCCTGTTAAAACAAAAATACAGCAAAAATAATTTTATGCCATTATGAAGCACATTGATATTGTAATAATCAACTGGAATGCCGGAAGCCTTTTGGCAGAGGCCGTAGATTCAATATTACAAAGCAGTTATGATTTAAATGAAGTTTCCATCATTGTAATAGATAATGCTTCTAGTGATAATTCGATTAAGCTACTTCCCTCACATCCCTCTATAAAAATTATTTATAACAAGGAAAATGTGGGTTTTGGATCAGCTTGTAATCAAGGTATTAATATTGGGCAAAGCGAATACTTTTTACTATTAAACCCCGATACAAAGCTGTTTTCTGATACTTTAAAAAAAAGTGTTCAATTAATGGAAAAATGTAAAGAAGTAAGTGTTTTGGGCGTAAAGCATGTTGATGACAATGGGAATGTTCGTCCATCCTGTAGCCATTTTCCTACAACATTTGATTTTATAGTTTTGACACTTGGGCTCTACCAACTTCTGCCAAAATTATTTAGATCACCAATAATTATGATGAATTACGATTATGAGAAAGCAGGAAATGTTGATCAAGTAATGGGATCATATATGTTCACGCGGAAAAGTGATATTGAAAAGTATAAACTACGAATGGACGAACGGTTTTTTGTATATTACGAAGATTTAGATTTTTCGAAAAGATTACATGATTTAGGTGGTATTTCTTACTATGTACCTACTATTTCCATTGTGCACAAAGAAAATGGTACGACAGATCAAATAAAAGGGAAAAGATTATTTTACAATGTTATAAGTAGGTTGCAATATTGTAAAAAACACTTCGGATATGGTGCGTACTCACTTATTGTTTTGTTTTCACTCTTTATTGAACCTTTCACTAGAATATTGCATTTACTTATTTCAAGAAAAGTTGTTGAAATCAAAGAAATATTAAAAGGATACAAGATGGTATATAGTTGCTTTTTTCGATTAAGATGCCGCAAATTCTTTTAATGTTTAATAAGTTTTTTAGTTTCTTAATTGTAAATTATATCTTCAACCCAGTTATTTAATGGCGGCAATAAAATGGTCAGTTGGGCTGGAATAAGTAACTACTGTTTGTAGCCCTATATGTTGCATAAGTTGTTTTAATAGATTTGTATCAAAAACATGGTGGTGTAGAGAACGGTTATTAAAATTGTCAGTTAATCTTCTTTTGAAATCTTCAAAATTACCTGCTTTAGGATCTCTTTTTAAATCATGCAATTTTAAAACTTCATCTAAAACCGCAGTGTCACTTTCGTCAACATTATTTTCATAATCTTTAATGAGGTGGTTCAAACTTGTGATGCTTCTTTTGTGATCAAAGTTGCTTTCTTTTCTTGGAAGAATTAATATCAAAGCACCTCCAACTTTTATTACTCTTTTCCATTCTATTAGTGCCTTTAAAGGATTAGCCATATGCTCTAGATTATTGCAACTCAATAAAAAATCATATGAATTACTCATTATTAAACCTAAGTCAGATCCTTCAGCGATAAATTGATTTCCAACTCTATTTCCATATTTGTATGTTTGGCCTTGCTTAATTTCACCTTCCCATATGGTTTGACTACTAAAGTTTACTCCATCCAGCGCTTTTAAATAAGGATAGATAGGAACAAAATTATTTTCTAAAAAAATAGAACTAGGTCCTCCAATTTCAATTCCTATCTTATTAGCAACAAGTTCCTTCCACTTTTCGAAAGACGGAATTTTAATGCCAAATATTTTTGAAATAACCTTCCAAATAAAAATTTCTATTGGCCTTTCTTGAATAAATGAAATAGCCTTTTTTATTGTTCCCATTATATTGTTTTATAACTTAATAATTGTGCCATCCGGAAGTTAAAATAAGTAAATCTTCATCTATACCTTTAATGTGACAAGACTTCCTAGAAATGGGGCTATTCATCAAATCAAAAGTAATAGAAAGAAGATAAAGCACAAATTCAGGAACTTATACTTAGTTATGGATAAATAAAAATTGATAATAAATCAATCAAAAAAAATCTAAATAATTCACAATAATATTGTGTAAATCTATTGATGAGCAACTCTCCAATCAAATACAAATTCTTATTTAATCAGTTTGATTTACTATAATTGGTTATTGTTCAATTTTAATTATGGTTTAGCATATCTAACCTTTGATAATATTTAAATTACACATTAAGTTATTGTTGAAAATTCTACATTTGGAGCTGTTTCATTACCCATAATATCTCTTACTAGCATTTTGAAAAAACCAATTCTTGAAATAGAAATGTAATAAAAACTTTGATACGCATTACAAATCAATTTAAAATAGCTGCTAAAAGAAGTCTGTTAAGGTACGAAAATTTTTAACATAAAATCGCAAATGTCAATTGCCCTATTTATTCATATCATCCTATTTACTCCCATCTGTTTATATTTGCCCGATAGCATAAAGAAATAGGATTAATCCCAAGCCCAAAAAAGGAATAGTCATACTAACACGCTACAATCAACAGTTTGCAAGTGTCCGTGTGCGATACCTTCAATATGCTTAATAATGGCGCAAAACCGGAAGAAATGTCCTTAACAATGTTTTGCTTGATGAAAGGTTTAACCACTATGTTCTTTCTGTAAATAAGTTTTCATTAGTGATTTGATTTTTTGTTTC
>JANMZN010000330.1:0-18756 GCA_031383285.1 Segetibacter sp. | reverse complement strand
AAAAATGAACCTGCATTGTAAACAGGCATCAATACACTTATGCATGGGGTGTTCATTTTCAAATCAAAAAATGATAAGCATTAAATTGAAACAGTTTTTGCTTTCTTGTTTTTTAGCTCTATTACAATAGCCACAAATAGCAAAAGAAGCATAATAAATGAGCAAATATTAGTTAGCATCCAACCGGTTGCGTGGCTTTTAGGCTCAAATTTAAACTCAATCGTGTGCTCACCTGCAGGTACTACCATACCACGAAGTACATAATTCACTTTCGCATATGGAACTTGTTTTCCATCTACATAGGCATTCCATCCTTTGTCATAGTATACCTCGCTAAAAACAGCAAGTTGATCAGTTGAAGCATTGGAAGTATAGCGTACCGAATCATTTTCATTTTTTACAAAATTGATTGTTGCAGAACTGTCGAAGGAAAATGTTCCTTTCAAAACATTGCTAAAGGATTTGTCAGCAACTGCAGAGTCCTTTGTATTCAAATTATCTAAAGCAGCCATTTCCTCTTTTGGCCCATTTTCAAATCGAACACCTTTTACAAACCATGCCGCACCAAGTGCATCTGGATTAATTTGAACTTTTGGGTTTTGTTGATCGCCATAAATAATATACTTTGTATTCAGCATGTTGATTACAGGTTGGCAATTTGGAAACTTGTACAACTGCTTCTCAATAAGATCCTGATAAATACTCAGTTTTGCCGGGTGGTATCCACCAATGCTTTTATGAAAATATGAATTGATTGCACCATGGTTAAATGCCATCTGGACATTGCCACCCACTACATTAAAAACCCTGTAGTATGATTTGTCTTGTAAAATTTGTTGGTCAGCAACAGAAGGAATGAATGATGCATCATTTTCTTCTACGTCCTGATAATTTTCGCTACTTAGATAATTTACATCTATTGCCATTACATCTACAAAAGACAAAATTCCAATAGCTAAAAGTGCAATGACAGACTTTATTATTTTTTTATTGTAAAGGAATATTGCACCTGCTGCAGCTGCAATAAACATTAGCGATCTCATGATGTCGCCCATAAACAAGCCTTTTCTGTCTTCTATCAAACCATTGATCATAGATTTTGCACCTGATTCAAAAGCTGCTTTCTGAGCTGCATCCTGAATTTGACTTATTTGCTGCAACAACATATTGTCGCTTGCACCTTTGTAATCCAAACTAAAGTAAACCAATAGAATAGCAGCAAATACACCACCGGTTAGCATAAGACCTAACTTAAATTTTTTCATCATTTCTTTCTGGTCACTAAAACCGAAAAGCAGTTTTTGTAAAGCCAAAATGGCCATCATACAAACAAGAAAAACGGGTACAACAATAATCATCCCCGGAGCTCTAAACTTGTTATACATTGGCAAGTGATCGAAAAGAAATGTATTGAAATCTTTAAAATTAATTCCCCAGCTCATCATTAATGTTATAATGATTGTGCCCAATATCCACCATTTGTGATTGTTGTCTAATATTGCAAAACCCATTATTGCCAGAAAGCACATTACAGCACCTGCGTACGGAGGACCTGAAGTATGTCCCTCGCCCCAATAAAAACCGAGGTTACTTTGAAGTTGTTGAGCCACTTCGGGTTGCATACTTTGCAAGGCCTCAACGGCTTTTGATTTTTCTTGAGGTACTTCTAAATGATTCGTGCTGCCACCCAATATGCGAGGAATTAACAACACAAAAGATTCTGCTTTGGACATGCTATAACTGAATGCATAGCTTTCCGATAACCCTTCTTTCCCAGTATTTCCTGCCCCATCAGCAAGTACACTTCCTCCTCTGATTGTTTCCTGGGTATATTCATAGTTCGGTAAAATAACTACAGCGTTGGAGAAAACACCCAGTAATCCTGCAAATAGTGTCAAACTTCCAGCAATGAATAAATGTTTGAAATCCTTTGCCAAAATCCATTTTATGCCAAAGCCAATCGTCATAAAAACGGCTATAATCAAACCATAGTAAATAATTTGATAGTGATTTTGGCTAATTAAAGAGCCTGTGAAGAAGGCCGTAAGCGCTGCTCCCCACAAGTATTTTCGTTCATAGATAAGTAGGATAGAAGCAATAAACCCGGGAATAAGTGCAATGGATAGCATTTTTGTATCGTGTCCCACCGATACAATAATGGGGTTGTAGGTAGCATAGGCATAAGCCAATGCACCTATAATACTTATCCATGTATTCGTTCGTAAAACCTGAGCTAAAAAATAAAAGCAAATGCAAGCCAGAAAAAAGAACTGAAATGGTTTTCCAAGAAAAAATGAAATTGCTTCGGCAAAGTAATAGGGTACATTGTTATTTGTTTTTCCTGCAATCAGATAGCCCGGCATTCCACTAAACATACTGTTTGTCCACAATGGTGCTTCGCCGTGTTTCTCTTTAAAGTCAAGAATGTCCTTACTCATCCCTTTCCATTGCGTTATATCACTTTGCTGGAGTACCTTTCCCTGAATGGCAGGTTTACAGTAAATTACAGCCACTAATAAGAAAATACCTATGGCATATGCATGAGGCAGGAGTTTCTTCCAATCAAATTTCTTCATAAATAAAATTTATTAAGCAGTCGGCAAAATAATACTATTTTACACGAATTATATGCGTTGGTTGTTATTTCTATCAAGGGTAGCAGTTATCTGCAACGTTTTTTTTGCTCTTTGCCTACTTTTAAGGCATACCAATTTTCCTATCCCCTTATCATTTCGGGAGTTTATTTTGGTCACAGGTTGGATCATGGCTCCTTCTTTAAACATATTATTTGTAATGGGTGTTATTGCTACCTTAATAATGAGGAAGAAAGTAAATGTTCCAAATTGGATAATAATAACACTTACCTGTTTTTTACTATTTCAATCCTATTATTTTATATTATATAATCCATGATTCAAAACATTGTAAAAGACAAACCAACCAAGCTTTTTGTTGCTATCGCAGCTTTTTTTGTAGCGAATGCATTAATAGCAGAGTGCATTGGTGGAAAAATTTTTTCATTAGAAAAAACGCTTGGATTTACACCATTTAACTTAACAATTTTCGGACAACCTGGTTTGGCTTTTAATCTTACTTGTGGGGTATTATTGTGGCCATTAGAGTTTGTAATTACAGATATTGTCAACGAGTACTATGGCCCTAAAGCAGTTAAGCGGATTTCTTACATAGCAGTTGCCCTTATTTCCTATGCCTTTCTCATGTTTTATTTGGCAATTCACATACCGGCTGCTGATTTTTGGGTTGGAAGCGGAAAGGAAAACAATATTGGGAATATGAACGACGCATTTACTTCTGTATTTGGTCAGGGCATGTGGATTATTGTGGGTAGTATCATGGCGTTTTTGGTTAGTCAAATAGTTGATGTAACCATATTTCATAAAATAAAACGGATGACCGGTGAGAAAAAAGTATGGCTTAGGGCGACAGGTTCAACGGTGGTTTCTCAATTAGTTGACAGTTTTATTGTATTGTTTATTGCATTTAAGATAGGGCGGGGGTGGACCTGGCAAACTGTTCTAGCAATATGTGTAGTTAACTATCTTTATAAATTCACTATTGCAATAATAATGACTCCTGTAATTTATTTTATTGAAAAAAGAATTGAAAACTATGTTGGAGCAGACACTGCAAAGCAAATGAAACAAACAGCAATGGAAAGGTAATTCCCATCATTTACAGCAGATTTGTACTACAGCTGAAAATTTATTTCTGACAATTTGAAAATTAATTAATTGAGCAATGGTCTAATTCTTATAAGAATCTGGGCTTATTGCTTTTAGGTTCCAATGAAGAAAAAATTCTTTCACTTTGTCTTTACTATAGCCTTTTCCTTCTTCAAGCAGCCCTGAGTTTTGTGTATGAATCCGTGTTCCAATTTGATCTAAAATAATGAATACTGGAAATCCAAATCGTTGAGGGTAGCCATATTTTGCAAAAGTTGCCTCATTCTTGTTCTCCTTGCTAAAATTAAGATGATAGATGATATAGTCAGCTTTTACAATGGAATCCAATTGGGCATCATTTATAATCAATTCATTAAAACGAAGGCACCAACTGCACCAGTTTCCACCAGCCATTATCACTATATGCTTATTCAAATTATTCGCCGTTTTAATAATAGCTGAAATGTCATTTTTAGCATTAGCAGCTGTATCATACAATTTGACTTTTTCGTATTGGGCAAAAGAAAACGTCATTAACCCAACAAATAATAGTAGGAAGTATAGTTTTTTCATTTTATCTTTTTAAATAGTTTATTTAGCTTCTTTTCAACTTTGTTAAACCATTGAAAGCCATTTATTGTCGGTAACTACTCCCAATCGAGGTTTTGCTTCTCCATCAAATATTGCAATAAATTCAAGAGAATGTCCATCAGGGTTTTTGAAATAAATTGCTATTGCCGGCATCCATGCAAATACCATTGGTTCAACGGTACCGTCTTTTAAAAAATTATAGGGTTGTATTCCCTTTTGAAGCAAGAATGGTACAGCATTTTCAATGACATCTTTCAAGTTACAATTAAAAGCAAAGTGCCTGCTTTGAATTTCCTCTTTTGGTTTTTCCCAGATTCCTAACATAGCTTCCTTGGGGTTACCTATCCAAAAAAAAGCAACCCTTCTTTGTTCTTCGTAATGGCATAACTCTAAGCCCGGCTAACCCGTATAATAGTCAATTGACCTTTCCAAAAACTCAACATATAAATGCGTCTCAAATAACCCTTTAATCACTTTAAAGATTTTATTGGGATAAGTCGGAACTTATTTAGTTAAGAAATAAAGGGCATTTTATTATTTGGTCATGCTTTGAATTACATCATATTTTGTAACAATATGCATATTTCCACTATCATCCTTTGCAAGTACTGCTCCGTTGTCCTTGTTTATCATACCGCCTAATCGTTCAACGGGAGTGTCAAAAGATACGATTGGATAGGACGGTTCTATTACACTTGCAAGAGAAGCTGTTTTTATTTCTGGATTTGTAAATACTTTTTGAAACAATCCACCTTCACTTATAGATCCGGAAATTTCGTTTCCATTCATTACAGGGATGTGTTCGATGTCATATTTTTTCATTAAATCTACAGCATCTGCCACCGTATGGTTTGATTCCAATGTCACAAGTTTTTTTGAACCTCTAGCGCTTACTATATCTTTGAATGTTTTTACATCTAAAAAACCTCTTTCCATCATCCATTGGTCATTGTATATTTTACCAATATATCTGCTGCCATGATCATTAAAAATAACGACTACCAAGTCTTCTTTTTTCAGATTATTTTTCAATTGTAAAATTCCTTGAACCGCTGTTCCTGCACTATATCCTACAAATATTCCTTCTTCCCTCGAAATTCGCCTTGCCATAATAGCTCCATCCTTATCATTTACTTGTTCAAAAAGGTCAATGATCTTCATGTCATAGTTTTGAGGCACAAAATCCTCACCAATACCTTCCGTAATATATGGATGAACCTGAGTGACATCTAATTCTCCGGTATCATGGTATTTCTTTAATAAAGACCCAAAAACATCAATTGCCCAAACCTGAATATCAGGGTTTTTCTCTTTGAGGAATTTTCCAATACCAGAAATGCTTCCGCCCGTCCCCGTTGCAACAACTAGATGGGTGATTTTTCCCTCCGTTTGTTCCCAAATTTCAGGACCTGTTGTTTCATAATGGGCTAATCTGTTTGCAAGGTTATCATATTGGTTCATGTGGAATGAATTGGGAATTTCTCTTGCTAATCTAGCAGCTACAGAATAATAACTACGCGGATCTTCAGGCTCAACATTGGTAGGACAAACCACTACTTCGGCCCCTACAGCCTTCATAATATCAACTTTCTCTTTGCTTTGTTTATCCGTAGTAGCAAAAATACATTTATACCCTTTTACAACTGCAGCTAAGGCTAACCCCATTCCGGTATTTCCGCTAGTACATTCTATTATGGTACCGCCAGGTTTAATTTTACCTTCTTGCTCAGCTACTTCGAGCATTTTTAGGGCCATCCTATCTTTCATCGAATTACCTGGATTAAAATATTCCACTTTGGCTAGAATAGTACAAGGCAAATCTTTAGATACTGAATTTAGTTTGATGAGAGGCGTGTTTCCAATTGTTTCTAAAACGTTATTATACCACATGACAAGCTTTTTTATTAAATTATGATGCGAAGGTAAGAAAGCATTGGAAGGTTATAATAAAAAAACGAGAGGCTCTTTCATAAGCCTCTCGTTTTAAACAAAGTATTTAATCTTTAATTCAGTACAACCTTTACAGTACTTGATTTTTTCCCTTGGTTAATTCTTGCAAAATATACCCCTTTTCCATGCTTTCTTAGATCAAATGTTTCTATTTGACCATCAGCTTTCATATTCACAATTCTTCTTTCAATCACATTTCCCAGACTACTAATAATTGTGATTTCTGAAATTGTTTCATTTGACTTTGGTAATTGTAATGAGAATATACCAGAAGTTGGATTTGGAAAAGCTTTAATCTGAAAATCAACTTGAACTATTTCCGCTGGATTTGTTTGTCTTGGTAGAATTGGTGTAGTAGTTGCTTCGCAAGAACCTAGAGTCCAACCTTTATTTAATTTCTTCGTTACATCTTTATTTTTTACGCACTTTGTTTTTTGGTTATGACACATCAATGTGAAATCTGTACCACAAGGAGTTGTACATGGCCCGAGTTTCCATCCATCTCTTATCTTCTTTTGTACATCTTTCCATTTAACACAGTCTTGCTTGCTGTCCTTAGAGCGGCACATAACGACCAGTTCGTCTGCAGGATTATTTACCTTAATAATGTCATTGCAATCCCAATTATTGCTAACATAACCTGAGGGTTTAATACATGACATAACAAATACATTGTTATCGCCATATCCATCATTATCAAAGTCTTTAAACCATACCGTTTCTGGATTTATTTCATCATTAGTATCATCGCAATCTTGATTGTCTGTTATGTATCCAGTGGGTTGTGTACATGCTTGAGTTGTATTGTTCGGATCACCATAACCATCCTGATCAAGATCAGCAAACCAAATGGCACCAACGCCTACAGCCGGGTTTAGAGGTTCACAATCATCCACATCCAAAACACCATCATTATCATCATCCGTATCACAAACATCGCCTTGTCCATCATTGTCTGTATCTAATTGATCTGCATTGGCATCTGCAGGGCAGTTGTCAGTGTTATTAGAAACATATCCACTTGGTTGATTACAGTCTAATACGGATGAATTTGGATCACCAAAACCATCGCCATCAGAATCGGCATACCAAGAAGTTGCAGTACCTACATTCGCATCAAATGGGTTGCAATCATCTTTGTCTGAAACGCCGTCATTGTCATCATCATTATCGCAAACATCCCCTAAGCCATCATTGTCAAAATCTCTTTGAAGTCTATTCGGTTTAGTTGGACAATTATCGCAAACATCTCCAATACCATCTCCATCTGTATCGGCCTGATCAGCATTTGAAGATATCTTACAATTGTCACATGCATCGCCAATTCCATCTTGGTCAATATCTTTCTGACCAGGATTAAAGTTTGTGCTGCAATTGTCACAAGCATCGCCAATAAGATCAGCATCCGTATCTGCCTGGTCAGCATTAGCTGTATTTTGGCAATTGTCACATGCATCACCTACATTATCACCATCGTCATCTCTTTGTCCAGGATTAGAAGTTGTTAAACAATTGTCGCAAGCATCTCCAACACCATCAGCATCAGTATCCAATTGACCTGCATTTGCAATTTGACTGCAATTGTCGCATGCATCTCCTATACCATCAGCATCTATATCTGATTGATTTTTATTTGGGGTGTTAGCGCAGTTGTCACAAGCATCACCTATGCCATCAACGTCACCATCAATTTGATCTAAATTGGAAGTTGATTTACAATTATCACATACATCTCCAATATTATCACCATCCATATCACCTTGGCCAGGATTGGCTTTTGAAGAGCAGTTATCACATGCATCACCAACTCCATCAGCATCAATATCATTTTGGTCTTGGTTAGCAGTCCGCTTACAATTATCACAAGCATCGCCTACACCATCTCCATCTACATCTTTTTGACCTGGATTGAATGTTTGAGGACAATTATCACTGCTGTTTGATACGAAACCAGAAGGTTGATTACAAGCTACTGTAAATGAATTAGGGTCACCTAATCCGTCTAAATCATTATCTGAATACCAAACTGATCCTGCACCTACAGCAGGATTTAATGGCTCACAGTCATCGACATCCAATACACCATCATTATCATCATCTGTATCGCATGCATCACCTTGCCCATCACTATCTGTATCTAATTGATCTGCGTTTGCATCTACGGGGCAGTTATCTGTGTTGTTTAAAACATATCCTGTTGGTTGAGTACAGGCTAAAAGGGTGGAATTTGGATCGCCAAAACCATCTCCATCACCATCCGCATACCAAGATGTAGCAGTTCCAACATTTGCATCATATGGGTTACAATCATCTTTGTCTCCAACTCCATCATTATCATCATCAGGATCACAAACATCTCCTAGACCATCAGCATCAAAATCTCTTTGTTGAGCATTTGCTTTTGAAGGACAATTATCACAAGCATTTCCAATTCCATCTCCATCAGTATCCAATTGGTCTGCATTTGCAGTTATTGGGCAATTATCAGTATTGTCTAAAACATATCCGGTTGGTTGTGTGCAATCCTTTACAGAGGTTTTAGGATCACCGAAACCATCAGCGTCGGCATCAGCATACCAAGTTGTAGCAGCGCCAACATTTGCATCGAAAGGGTTGCAATCAACTTTGTCTCCAACTCCATCATTATCATCATCTGGATCACAAACATCGCCTAACCCATCAGCATCAAAATCTCTCTGTTGGGCATTAGGTTTTGTTGGGCAATTATCGGTACTATTAGCAACATAACCAGAAGGCTGTGAACAAGCCACAGTAAAGTTATTTAAGTCGCCAAATCCGTCACCATCAGAATCTAAATACCAGGTAGTGGCTGATCCGACATTAGCGTCCAATGGTGCGCAATCATCAAGGTCCATTACGCCATCATTGTCGTCGTCAGAATCACATGCATCACCTTGACCATCATTATCTGTATCAAGTTGATCTGGGTTGGAATCTGTGGGGCAGTTATCGGAACTATTAGCGACATAACCAGAAGGCTGTGAACAAGCCACAGTAAAGTTATTTAAGTCGCCAAATCCGTCACCATCAGAATCTAAATACCAGGTAGTGGCTGATCCAACATTTGCGTCCAATGGTGCGCAATCATCAAGGTCCATTACGCCATCATTGTCGTCGTCAGAATCACATGCATCACCTTGTCCATCGTTATCTGTATCAAGTTGATCGGGGTTTGAATCTGTCGGGCAATTATCAATGCCATTTGCAATATATCCAGTGGGTTGTGTGCAACTCGTAAGGCCACTTGAAGGATCTCCAAATCCATCATTGTCGATATCGGTGTACCAGACAGTTGCAGCACCAATTGCAGCATTGAAACGGTCGCAATCATCTATATCCAATACGCCATCGTTGTCATCATCTGGATCACAAGCATTACCTAATCCATCACTATCATTGTCTTGCTGTCCCGGATTACTCTTTGTCAAGCAATTATCGCATGCATCACCTCTACCATCACCATCACTATCATTCTGTGTGGCATTCGAGGTTGTTTTACAATTATCACAACCATCACCAACTCCATCACCATCACTATCTTTTTGTCCTGGATTTGATTTAAGAGGACAATTGTCAAATTCATCAGCAATCCCATCGTTATCAGTGTCAATACCTGATCTGGCAGCAGTCTGATTTGTGATTACTTTTGTTAATAGTAGCGTTTTTTTTGTTTGAGATATACCTGTTGAAGGAGCAAACAAAACAAAAAGTGCCAACATGAGAAGCACTTTCGAAAAGGGTACAGATCTAAGCATAAAACTGAGTGTTTTAGTGATAAAATAAATTTCAAACGGTTTTATTGGATGTCTGGCTTTTCGAAAAGAATAGGATTATTAGGCAATCAATACTAGGAGACCATAAAAGTATTGATTATTAATTAACAATTGCAAATTTATTTTTTTTCAATGGAAATTTAATCAGTAGAAATACGCGAAACTTTGTAGAAGTATTTCTACTTAGTTTAAAAAATCATCATTACCATTTAACAATCAATTTCAAATTAAGCAATCTTGGTGTTAATCTGTTGGGAAGTGTAAATGTATTGTTTGCAAAATCTTTAATAAGCAAAAAACTAATTGTATTTGGTCTGTCTATAAGATTAAATACTTCCAATGTTAACCAAATATTTTCCATACTTCTAAAAGGGCTATGGCTTCTTCGATTTGCTTTATCAGTATTTAATAATAATGCACTAAATCCAATATCCATACGGATATATGGGTCAATAACCAAAGCGTTCCTGTATTTTACACTACCTGGTAGGTTGTAAGGCAAGTTACTTCCATACAAAGTATTCACATACACTTTGAAATTTTTATTAGTGCTTAGGTAATCCTGAAAGAACATGCCAAAGGTTATCATTCGGTCAGTAGGCCTACGTAAATAGCCTACATTAATCAATGTACTGTCTAATACCTTGTTCTGCTCATCTAAAGTATATTTAAAATATTTGTCATTTTCAAGGTCTTCGCGGGTCTTCATGAAGCCCAGGCTTACCCAACTTTCTGCATCTTTTACTAGTTCTCCAAACAACCTTACTTCTGCACCCAGTGCATATGCTTTGGCCATGTTATTGCCAAAATATCTCAATCTAACATTGTCAATATCATATGGTACAACATCTGTCATGCCCTTATAATAAAGTTCTGTAGTTATTTTTCCTGGGCGTTGTAGAATTTTCAAATTATAATCAAACCCTGCGCTTACTTGCCAGCTTTTTTGAGCCTTTAGATTTTCGTTTATTGTTCCATCATACCGTCTGAGTTCACGATAAAACGGCGGTTGGTTATAAATACCTGCGGCTGATCTAAAAACAATGTCTTTATTCCATGATTTAGGTTTGAATGAAAGACCTACTCTAGGAGAAATAAGAAATTCTTTGTTTAATGTATTATAGTTGTATCGAACACCCAATTGAAGTGTTACATCAGATAATTCTTTTAATCGGATATTATCTTGTATATAACCTGTAAAACGATGAATAGTTATATCTGCATTATTCTTTAAAACCTTATTTAATGAAAGCAGGTTAGGAGAATAAGGTAGCGAATAACCCGCCGAATCATTGTATTCCCATTCGCTCAATTTGTCTTTTATCAATTGTCTTTCGAAACTTTGACCAAATTGAATAAAATGCTTGCCTTTATCAATGCTTGCCTTTAATGAACCATTGAATACTTTAATATTCAGGCTATTTCTTGAAAAGTTTTGATAAACACCAGCTCCTAATGGATTAACAATAGATCCAAATGTTGCACTGCTTTTGTCGAAGTCTCTGTCGCCAAACAAATATGCACCCGTGATATCTACATTTTCACTTTCATCATTTTCAAATCGGCTCACCATTGCCTTTAACTTCACTGCTTTACTTGGCATCCATGTTGAAGAAATTCCAACCATGTTTGTTTGGTAAGCGTCTTTTTCTTGACCATCAAAAAAAATATCTACACCAATGTTTTGAGTAAAAAGCGGGGAAAATACAGAAGATGAAAGTTTGCTTTCCTCAGGAAATAGCGTGAAATTGGTTTTTGAAACGTTTGCCAATAACTCTAACAACAATTTTTTGCTTGGTGAATAGGTAATCAATGCTTGAACATCAGAGGATGAAGGAATATAATTTCCTTTTGTTTCCTGACTGCTTAATAAATTGCGATTGCTTCTATTTCGAGTTCCTATTAAATAGGTGAAATTTTCATTTTTTGAGCTTCCCTCAATATGAAAACCTTGTTCTAACAGCCCAATATATGCTGAACCTCCAAATTTTTTAGGCTTATTATATGTAATGTCGAGAACACTACTCATTTTATCGCCATATTTTGCTGAAAAGCCTCCATTATAAAATTTAACTCCTGAGGTCATCTCCGGATTAATAAAACTCAGCCCTTCTTGTTGCCCACTCCGTACCAAGTATGGACGAAAAACTTCAAAATCGTTTACATAAATAAGGTTTTCATCATAGCTACCACCCCTTACGCTGTATTGACTGGTCAGTTCATTATTGCTTCCTACAAATATTTTTATCAGACTTTCAATATTTCCTAAAGGCGAAGGGTTAATCATAGCCTTGTTTGGATCAATTGATAATCTTCCGGCTTCTGTTCTATTTTGTATGCCGGTAACTACTACATTTTCTAACACTGTGGCTGAAGGTTGGAGGTGAACAACAATTTTTTCTTTTTCACTTGGTAAAAGGTTGAAATTTTGTTGTTCAGATTTATACCCAGTAAAAGAAAATACTAGAGCAACGGGTTTCCCAGCAACAACCTTAATGGTAAAATAGCCAGAATCATTGGTCATTGTACCTTTATTTCTGCCCAGAATTGTAATGCTTACATTTAAGATTGGTTTTTCATTTTCGTCATAAACATGACCAGAAACGGTTGCGAGTTTATTTTGAGCATTTGAAATTATTGATAAACAAAGTAAAATAATCAGCGAAAGTTTTGTCTTCATGAAATATTAGTAATATGAGCGGTCAAGATACAACTTCAATTCAAAATAATGAATTTCTATAATTGCGGAACAATAATTTAATAATAAACAAAAGCATTTGTAAAAACATTTTGCTTTCTTTGTACAATAAAATAAATAGTTTGTTATGAAAATTAATTTTACACTTTTTTTAATCGCTGTGATAGGATGGGGCTCTATATGTGCTCAACCTTTTGTGCCGGGGAACGTTGTAGTTTTTAGGGCTGGAGATGGCTTGGCGCCGCTAAGAAGTGTTTCTACTAAAGTTTTTCTTGATGAATATACTTCTGCGGGAGTGCTACTTAGGTCTATTCAAATGCCAAATACAGCAAGTGGTGCAAACGCAGCTTTAACTTGCTCTGGTTCTGCTACCTCGGAAGGGTATTTAAATCGTTCTGCCAATAGCCAGTATTTACTATTGGGAGGGTACTCTGTTGATACAGGAATTGTTGCCATTTCTTCTTCACTTGCTACTTTGTACAAAAGAGTTGTTGCAAGAGTTGATTTTAACGGAAATATTAATACTACAACTGTACTAGATTCCGCATTTAGTGGAGGTAATATCAGAAGCGTAGTTTCTCAAGATGGAACTGGATTATGGATGTCCGGTTCAAATACCGGTTTGAGGTATACAACTTTAGGTGTGTCTGCCGATAAAAGAATTACAACCACTTCATTTTCTTATCCAGCTAATTACAGGGCATTGCACTTATTTAATAGTCAATTGTATGCAAGTACAAGTTCTGGAACTGCATATAGATTAGCTACTGTAGGTACTGGTACTCCTATTGATACTGGGAATACAATTGCACAATTACCTGGTATTTTGCCAGTTGGATTGCCTAATCAATTTTTTATTGCAGATGTAAATGGATCTATGGTTTTGTATGTAACAGATGAATCTGCTTCTACCAGCGGTGGAGGCATTCAGAAATATACATTAGTTGGAACATCTTGGGTAAGCAACGGAACCATAAGTGTAGCCACCTCAGCTAGAGGCTTAATTGGTATTGTAACAGGCACCATTGTAAATCTTTATACTTGTAATTCAACAGAGCTTTATCAATTGATTGACGCATCCGGACCAGGTAACACAATTTCTGGCACAGCAACTTTATTAGCAACAGCACCTGCAAATACAGCTTTTAGAGGTTTAGCTATGGCACCTGAAGCGGTTGCTCCATTAAAACTTACTTCATTTAATGCTATCCTAAATCAAGGATCTGTCAACCTTAAATGGACTACGAACAATGAAACCAATGTAAAGGAATTTGAAGTTGAAAAAAGTATTGAAGGCAAAACTTTTAAAACCTTTGCAAATGTTGAAGCAACTAACATTTCTGAGGCAAATTATTCTACAGCTGATCTTTCACCTAATAAAGGAATAAATTACTACAGGTTGAAAATGGTTGACAAAGACGGAAAAATAAATTTAAGTGAAATCGTTTCCGTTAACACAAGTAAATCAACAAAAATTTCTATATACCCAAATCCTGTTGTCAATAATATTACAATAGCTCATTCTAAAGCTGTTTTGGGTGCATCTATTAGAATAATTACAAATGAAGGCCAATTGGTAAAGAGTGTTTCTGTTAAGCAGGGGGTCCTTCAAACTAGTGTAGTTGTAAGTGAACTTTCAAAGGGTGGCTACGTTTTAATATTCGAAAATCAAGGTATTAAAGAAATCGCTAAGTTTATTAAGCAGTAGTTGTTGCTAAATATAATTTAAAGCCCCTTCCTTGTGTGTAGGGGCTTTTTTATTGAAGTTATTATTGAATTATTTTTGTTTTAATTGTATGGGCCGAGTATTATT
This sequence comes from Segetibacter sp., assembly GCA_031383285.1. Classification (GTDB taxonomy): domain Bacteria; phylum Bacteroidota; class Bacteroidia; order Chitinophagales; family Chitinophagaceae; genus Segetibacter. The sequence continues at coordinate 4,227 of JANMZN010000330.1, read as the reverse complement.
ATCATTCTTTTTGTTTTGTCATATTACTGCAAATAGCCAAACCAATTGGCATTTGGTTAAAGATAAAAATGGGATAAAAATTTTTACCGCTGATCAAAAAGACGCTAAGGTAAAGCTTGTAAAGGTGGAGGCATACTTTCCTGGAAATTTGGAAAAACTATCCAATATTTTATTGGATCCTTCACAAGCAAAGAATTGGGCATATAGTACCAAAGAGTGCTATCTTATTAAGAGAAATTCAGCAAGTGAAATAATCACATACATGAGCACTTCATTTCCCTGGCCAGCAAACGATAGGGATCTAGCTATGAAAACTACATTAATACGGAGTGATAAGACGCTTCAAGTTATTTGTTCGAACGTTCCCGATATCCTTCCAGAAAAAAAAGGTGTAGTTAGAATTTCTACATTTAAAAATAATTGGGAAGTGCAAGCGGTTAATGACGGATTTTTGAAGATTAATTATTTTTTGCAGGTCGATCCGGGTGGTAGTTTACCTGGATGGATTATCAATCTTTTTATCTCAAAAGGACCATATGAAACCTTTTTTGGACTATCTCAACTATTGAAAAAATAGGTGAAGTTGGCTGTTCCACTATTATGACTTCAAAAATTAAGTACCCTAAAATTGTAAATTTTCTTCAAAATCATACAAAATCATTTAGTATATGGTTCATTTATTGCACTTTTTAAGGTAGGTTTGCCCGTCTTATTATAAACCAAAACCATTGAAGAACTTACTCTTCTAAAAAAATAATATCAAATGAATTTCAACAGGATCAACAACATTGTTGGATGGATTGTTTGCATTATTGCATGCTCAACCTATATACTAACTGCAGAAGCAGGAGGAAGTTTATGGGATTGTGGCGAATTTGTAAGTAGCTGTTTTAAGCTACAAGTACCGCATCCACCGGGAGCACCTATGTTTGTAATCATCGGTCGTTTCTTTATTGTCCTATTTGGTGGGCAACCCGAGTCAGCTGCAAAAGCTGTGAATACTATGAGTGCACTTGCTAGTGGATTTACTATTTTGTTCCTTTTTTGGAGCATTACTCACTTTGCCCGTAAATCGCTTTCCAAAGTAGGCGAAGCTTTGACAAGCAATCAAATTGCAGCGATTATGGGTGCAGGAGTAGTCGGTGCGCTTGCATATACTTTTAGTGATTCATTTTGGTACTCAGCTGTTGAGGGCGAAGTTTATGCGCTAAGTTCTTTCTTTACAGCTATTGTATTTTGGGCCATTCTTAAATGGGAGCATGCTGTAGATCACGTAGATCAAACAGGTATAAATCCTGATCGTTGGATCATTTTCATCTTCTTTATGATGGGATTGTCTATTGGAGTTCACTTATTAAATCTATTGACCATTCCTGCAATTGTGATGGTTTACTATTACAAACGATACAAAGTAACTACCAAAGGTGTAATGTGGGCATTTTTAATTGGTTGTTTAGTAACTGGAATTGTTCAGAAAGCTGTTATTCAGTACACCATTAGTGGTGCCGGAGCTTTTGACCGCTTTTTTGTAAATACATTAGGGTTGCCATTTTTTAGTGGCTTTATTTTCTTTTTTCTATTGGTAGCAATTGGTATTTGGTATGGATTAAAAATATCTCAACGCAAACATTGGGGCTTTCTTAAATTAGGTTTGTGGTGTTTCGCCTTTATGCTTATTGGATACAGTACGTATGTAACTACCATGATCAGAAGCAATGCTGATCCTGCCGTAGATATGTACAATGTTGACAATCCAATGAGTTTAGTCGGATATCTTGGTCGTGATCAATATGGAGATTTTCCATTGGTTTATGGTCAAAAATTTACAGCTCAACCAATATCGTACAAGGAAGGGGCAACAAAATATATTAAGGTTGGAGACCACTATGTTGAAAACGGATCCAATGGAAGTTATGAATATGAGGCTGATAAAATGATGCCTTTTCCACGATTGTGGGATGCAAGCAATGATCAAGGGCATGCTGATTACTATGCTCAATACTTAGGTATAGGAAAGAATCAGGACGGTACTTACGAAAGGGATCCAAATTTTGGAGACAACATCAACTTCTTTGTCGGTTACCAGATTTATTGGATGTATTTCAGGTATTTTATGTGGAACTTCTCAGGAAAACAAAACGATGTTCAAGGTATATTTTCCGGTAATGTAAGAGACGGAAACTGGATTACGGGCATTTCTTTTATTGATAATATTTTGTATAGTGACCAAAGCTTAATGCCGGACAGCAGCAAGAATAATAAGGCGCACAATACCTTGTTCTTACTTCCTTTTATACTTGGAATACTAGGAATTGCATACCAAAACAAGTCCGATAAAAGAGATGCTTTTGTTGTTTTCTTGATGTTTTTCTTTACTGGTTTTGCTATTGTATTGTATTTAAACCAAGCCGGCAACCAACCACGTGAACGGGATTATGCATACGTAGGTTCTTTCTATGCATTTGCTATCTGGATTGGGCTTGGTGTATTACAAGTCAGATCGTTATTAACAAAAGTGATGAGTTCATCTATTGCAACCAATATTGCAACTGCAGTTTGCTTATTAGCTGTTCCTCTTTTAATGGCATCGCAAGAATGGGATGATCATGATCGTAGCAAGAAAGTTATTGCACGTGATTTGGCTAAAGATTATCTGGAAAGCTGTGCGCCTAATGCCATTTTATTCTCATTTGGAGATAACGATACTTACCCACTTTGGTATGCACAAGAAGTTGAAGGAATTCGCACTGACGTTCGTGTGATAAACTATAGTCTATTAGGGATAGATTGGTACATTAACCAATTGAGGTATAAAGTTAACCAAAGCGCACCAATAGATGTTATTTGGAATGCAGATCAAATTCAAGGAAGAAAAAGAGATTATATACGTTACAGAGAAACACCAGGGCTAAATCCAAATCAGTACTTTGATTTATACGACATGATGAAAAATTATGTTGGCAGTGATGATCCTGGTAAGATGGCTGCCACAAATGGAGAAGAATCAATTAACGTCTTTCCGGTTAAAAAAGTTTCTGTACCAGTGGATTTAAATGCTGTAAGGCAAAACGGAACAGTAAATGCTTCAGATCAGGTAGTGTCTGAATTAAAATTTGATATACCTAAGCAGTTATTGATGAAAAATGATTTGGCTGTTTTAAATATCATTGCTGCAAATGCTACCAACAAATGGAGTAGACCAATTTGTTTTACGTCTGCATTTGATGAACTTGGTTTTTCAGGTTATTTAAGAAGAGATGGACTTGCTTACAGGTTAGTGCCGGTATTGAACCAACCAATTAATACGGAAACAATGAAGGCTAACCTTATGACTAAATATGCAACTGGAAATGCAAATATACCTGGTGTCTATTTTGATGAAGAAAACAGAAGGCATTTGAATTCAATAAGAAGTAGTTATTCCGAACTTGCAAATGATTTATCTAATAAGGGCAGAAAAGAAGAAGCAAAGGCCGCTTTAAATAAGATAGACAAAATGATGCTGCAAGAAAATATGCCTTATGGACATATCAGCCGTGGTAACATGCATGATAGAAATAGCTTAATGTTTTTAGAAGCTTGCTATAGAGCAGATGATAAAGTATTGGCAGCAAAAGTTACAGCATCAGTAAAGAAAGATCTTCAGCAGCAATTAAAATTCTATAATGCGTTAGGTGAAAAAAGAGCTGAAATGATGTCGTATGAAAAGCGAACAACAGAAGAGTTATTGCAAGCATTAACAAGTATTGAACAAATGTTTGCAGGCAGGCAGGTTGTTCCGGAAATTGGTAATAATATGGAAGGTGCTAACCAAATTGGTGCACCGGTACAAGGCAGTTCTATTGACACTAACAAGTAGGTATTTTAATAAGTATAATCATAGTATTTAAAAAATCCCCGCTAAACGAAAGTTGAAGCGGGGATTTTTATTGATAAGTTTAAAGTCAAAATATAAGCTTAACAAAAATGGCTTAGATGTATTGTCTTTATTTGGTTTAATAATATAGACAACTCGTCATCCAACTTTTCCTTGGCTCAAATGTTGTGATACTATATCGCTAATTTGAACGAAATTGTGAACTATGCTAGGACACCGATTTACTAAGTTTGATCCCAGTTTGGAAGGGAAAACCACTTTCGAGCAATTGCTCAATTTATTTATGCAAATGCTTACTTATACAAACGGTGATGTTTCTGAAGCACTACAATGGCTAAATCAACTCGATC
>JANMZN010000326.1:0-6451 GCA_031383285.1 Segetibacter sp. | reverse complement strand
TGCAGTGATGCTTGCAACAGGTGGGGTTCCATTAATTTTGTAGAAATAAATGTTATCAAGGTAAACAGTACTGCCTGTGGTTCCTTCAAATTTAAATTGATTAATACTTGCTAATGCTATGGTATTGTATTGAGTTAAAGCAATATCATAACTGTTCCAGCCAGACAAAGTTGGAGTAAGCGTTACTTTTTGCTCAACAAGTACAGGAGAAGTGTTGATTAAAGCAACATCAAAGGTGTTACAATTGGAAGTCCACAAATCAATATGCAGGTAATTCATGGCTGATGCATTGATAGCTGATGCGAACTGAACACCCTGATAATTGAGGTTGGTGTACTTTTTTGTAGCATTGCCGGCTATGTTTACATCAGTAACAACTGTACTTTGACTCCAATTTGGAAACCAATCGGTACCTGCTATATTGGTATGAGCGCCACTAAAAAGTGATTTTACGTCAGTTGCAATTCGAGTGGGTGGATTAGGTGCCGCAGTACCAGGCTGGGCTTTGGTTTGCAACATCAGTGAGAAAAAGAGGACAGCCAGCAGTGTTTGTTTGTACATAGTATTAATCTTTAAAATAGAAAGAAAAAGAAGACAAACATGTTTAATTAATACCCTGTAAAGCAAAAAGTGGCATGCATTCTTCCGTCATTTTTTAAAACCAGGGAATATTTTATTTTGAAATGTAAAAATACTCGGCCTATTCCACTATGATTATTGTTATAGTACTTCATTACTACGTCATTAAATAGTTATGATTGAATTACAATACACTTACACTACGTCAGCATCAAATATTGAAATGGCATATGAACCTCTATACAATAAACAGAGAAGAAAAATGAAGATGAAAATGCAAGAGGGTTTAAAGTTTGAGCTCGGTTAAATTTGATTTTCCATTTCAAAAAATGGGTGTATAGCTCAAAAGGAGCCGTTTCGTTCTTCTCATTTTACACGAACCATGCATGCTTGCAAATAATTTAAAGTGCGTAAATGTGCATCTGTTATACCTTTTAAATAAATAGAACATTGAAGTTCTTCCCAATCTTTTTTCAATATTCAGATAAAGCAAGGTGGCTATTATTTAAGGGCTTATTTACTACTTCAACTATTTTTCACCTTCAATCAATGAACCCAAGAAATTTTTATACATCCTTTGCCATCCTATTTGCTTTAGCTGATGAGTAAGTAAGTGGTTGTGGAAAATTGTGATGAGATATCCTTTTACTTCTTTAGTAATTCTGCAATACTTCAGTAATTCATTTAATGCTTCTTCAGGAGTATTGTGCTGTTCGAAAATGGAATTAGCGTCCATATAGCAAAAGGGGTAAATAATAAGTGGGGTAGTTGTTTCCTTTTGTAGATCATACCATTGATAGGGAAGGCAATGCGAAGCTCTGAATCCATTGATGCTTCCGTAGCCCATAGAATAATCTTCAGTAATGCCCGCATCAATGAGCCGTCTGTAAGTGTTAGGCAAATCCATCCTTATATAATGCTGCCTGCTTTTATTTACCTTTTTATCGGTAATATTTTTTAGCAACTCTTTTTCTTCTTTTAATAAATGATGCTTGTCTCCGCTTTGCCACGATGGGTGAATACCAACCGAATAATGCTTATCATGCTCCTTTATCAATTGCCTTAATGCATAATTATTTGGTGGAATATTCTTATCGTATTTTTTACTGGATTGGGCAAGCAAGAAAAAATAAATTGGCTTCAGTTCATAAGATTTGTGCAACTCATCTAGCCATTGATAGTTATCAAACGGATCTTTAATTTTATTTGACAAAACAGCTAACCTTTGTTTAACCAATTCCCATTTACCAGTCGCAATTTCTTTTATTATTCCTGCGGCATTCCTTACAATTCCTTTGTTTAAGTAACTCCAGGCAATGTCTATATCGTAAGTGGGTAGAAAATGAAAATGGGCAGTATTTTCCGGCAATTCTGGAAACTTATTTCTAATCATCTTTTCGAAATCAGTTATCCAAATATTGACCAATGGTTGGTCTAAAAAATCTTCTCTGAAAGAAAGACTGTTTTCGTGTGCATACCTTCCATACGTGTCTTTGGTATGCACAAGATATTCTTCATAACGGCTTAACAGATAAAATGACGCTGCAAAAATATCAAATGGGTAATCCGAACCATCGCTTTGAAAAAACGCCTTGGTATCTTTCCAATTAAAGCATTTAATTATTTGGGGTTTTATGTTTTTTTCAAATAGAAGTTCAACTGGCTTTATCCAACATTCATTGGCTGATATGCTGTTGGCTGAATAATTTATTTTAGCCCCAATGTTGTAAAGAAAATATTCTTTGTCGATAGTAAATTTATGGGAGTGAATACCAATAGCATTGAGGATTGTGGAGAAAATATATTCTACACGAGGAGAAGTTTGTTGTACAAAAATAAGCAGCGTATCTGTTATCATTGATCATTCAGTAATTGAATGTTTGTTATCGTTTTCCTCTTTCATCCCAAAGTTGGTTAAATGTTTTTGGGCTGAAATGAAGGTCTTCTCTGTGTGTATTCCAACCTTTAAACAATTTGCCTACCATCCAGTTTTTTATCTTGCCATTTGCAACATTCATAAGGTTACGATTAAGGCTTCCTGCTTTCCAGGCTTTCCATCCTAATTTTTCTCCAAACGTAGAAAATCCAGCTTCTACAGCTTCATGCCTATTCTCAAGCAGCAATTCGTGGAGGTTAATTTTTACAGGACAAACTTGTGTACAATTGCCACACAATGAAGACGCATAGCTGAGGTGTTTATATTCATCCATCTCTCTAAGATGTGGCGTTATTACACTGCCAATGGGTCCACTGTATGTGGTATCATAGGAATGACCACCAATATTTTTGTACACCGGACAAGCATTCAAACAAGCGCCACACCGAATGCAATAAAGTGCTTCTCTGGCTTTGGCATCTGCCAGTAATTTTGTTCTGCCATTATCCAGCAGAATAACATACATTTCTTCTGGTCCATCAGTTTCACCCGATTGTCTTGGTCCGGTTATGATGCTGTTATAAACCGTTACTTTCTGACCTGTTCCAAAAGTAGCAAGCAGTGGCCAAAACAAACCCAGGTCAGACATTGAAGGTATGATTTTTTCGATTCCAACAATAGCGATATGCGTCTTCGGAAATGCACAACTCAACCTCGCATTGCCTTCATTTTCTGTAATTGCTATGCCACCAATATCGGTAATAATAAAGTTAGCGCCGGTAACGCCTACTTCAGCCGTTACAAATTTCTCTCTTAGTGTATGTCGTGCTACTTGCGTTAGCTGCTCAGGCGTAAGGTTAGAAGGAGTCCCTAATTTTTCTGCAAAAAGTTTGGCTACATCCTCCTTGCTTTTGTGCATGGCGGGTGTTACAATGTGATAAGGTGCCTCTCCGTCCAATTGTTGAATATACTCGCCTAAATCCGTTTCAACACTTTCTATTCTATTTTTCTCAAGGTAAGCATTCAAATGAATTTCTTCAGTGACCATACTCTTACTCTTCACCAAAGTTTTGCAATTTTTGGCTTTACAAATTTTTCCAATTTCCTGTAGAGCTTCTTCTGCTGTTTCAGCCCAAATAACCTTGCCCCCTCTTGTTATAAATTTCTTTTCAAAATCTAGTAACTGCTGATCTAAAGTCTCTATCGCTTTCCACTTTGTATTCTTCGCTCTTTCTTTAGCAGTAGCCTCATCACTAAACTGTTGTTTACCTATAGGTACTACGGCATTGTATTTTCCAATATTGAAATTTATTTTGCGGCGGTGCTCCATATCAGGTGCACGTACCGTACTTTTTGCAATAAATGTTGCGGCTGTATCTTTCATTTTTTATTGTAGAATAGCATCCTTTAAGATTCTATTTTGTCTTTTTTTTCTCTTTTAAATGTTGTGCTGTTGCATCAAGCGTATCATAGAATTCCTGACCGTATTTTCTGGTGATGGAATCTTTTAGAAAAACGTAGGCCGGAACTTTTAATTTCTTACCCAAACTACAAGCGGCGGCACAAAGATCTTTGCGTGGCTCATAATTTACATAATCCGTTTTACTGTCATTACTTTTCTTTATCCTTATAGGAAACAAATGACAACTGATTGGTTTTTTCCAACTGATCTTATCATCATTATACGCTTGCTCAATTGCACATTTAATAATGCCTACTTGATCTCGATATCCATATGCGCAAACCTTACTATTAATAGTTGGCGTTACCCATCCAAACTCTTGATCATATATGTACTTGCCAACTTTCTCTGTTTCTTTTATACCCTCTGGAGTCATATACGCTTTAATCGTTTCGTAAAACTCGGTCAGGTAAGCAAGTTCTTCTGTTTCTAAAGGCGCACCAGCATCGCCATCTTCGCAGCATCCTCCTTTACATTTGTTGAGATCGCAGACAAACTGTTCTTCTATAACAGAATCGCTTATTAATGCATTGTCAATTGCTATCATAATAATTTATGCTGATTAGACTTAGATACAAAGATACTTTTTGTAACCATGATTTTTTTAAAAAATACATTTATCTAGTCAATGCATTGTAGATTGCTTCTTGAATATTTGCTCTCACCTTCATTTTTAATAATTTATTATTTTCTGCGTCAGGTGTAACTCTGTTCGAAAGGAAAATATACATCAGATTATTTTTTGGATCTGCCCACACACAAATGCCCGTAAAACCAGTATGACCAAAAGTTTGAAGTGATACGCCTCGTGCAGGATAAGGATCAGGTCTTGTATCATTGTCTTTTTCCGGTTTATCAAAACCTAAACCTCTTCGGCTTACATCACTGGAATACCCTGTAAATTTGTCTATCGTTTCTTTTTTGAGGTATCTAACGCCATTCATCTCTCCACCATTTAACAGCATTTGGTAGATTTGAGCCAGGTCATATGCGTTGCTATACAAACCTGCATGACCGGCAACTCCTCCAAGCATGGCAGCCGCAGGATCGTGTACATCTCCTCTCAACAACTGCTGCCTGAAATTTTTATCACGTTCTGTTGGGGCTATCATGTCAAGTGGTATGATGTTTCGCGGTCTGAAAGTAGTAGTGCTCATTTGGAGCGGTTTATAAAATGTTTGTTCAACATATGCCTCTAATGGTTGATTGGTAATGGCCTCTACTATTAGCCCAAGAAAAATAAAATCATTATCGCTGTATTCATATTTATCAGATGGCCCAAGCTTGCTTTGCAGCATTCTTGAAAAAATGGTATCTCTCCAGTTGTTGCGAATGTATAAACCATTTGCAACTATGGTAGAAAATGAATCCGAAAGTTCATTTCTGTAAATTTCGGGAAGCGGATTGCCAGATTTGTCCAATGTTTCTTTATAAAATGGGATCCAACCAACTAATCCGGCTTGGTGAAGTAAGACATTTTTGATTAACAGATTTTCTTTATCACTCCCTTTTGTCCATGGAAGATAATCTCCAAGGGTTTTGTTAAGGTCTAATTTTCCTTCTTCATATAGCTTCATTACTGCCACAGTAGTTGCAGAAGTTTTTGTTACTGAGGCAAGGTCATAAACCATGTCAGTGGTTGTTGGTTGCAGACGATCATAGTTGGTATAACCATAAGCTTTATGAAATGCCACTTTCCCGTCTTTGGCAACCAACACTACACATCCCGGAGTAGCATGTTGTGCAATGGCATCGTTTGCTATAGAATCAATTTCTTGTAATACTTCAGGTTTTAGCCTGGTATTTTCAGGTTTTACATATGGGAAAAACTGGTAGTTGATAATCCCTGAACCCGCATTGAGTTCATTGTTGATTGATATGGGAAGTTTTCCTTTTGCTGTAATTAAACCCGATAGCATATCTACTGCTGTTAACTGGGTAATTTCATCATCTTCGTAACAAGCAAAGAGATTGGTTGCCGAAGCATCAAATTGTTTGATCGCATATGGATTTCCAAACACAAGGGTAACTGAGGGGTATGCTGATTGAATGTTATTGATTAATTGATAAGCAGTAGTAGATATGCCAAATCTGTTTGCTGGCCTGCGGCTGTAATTGTGTACGCCAATCAATACAACATCAAACCTATTCTTCAATTGCTGCAAAACAATTTCAGCCGCTGTTGCATCTTTTTTATACCCAAAAAATATAGCCGTTGCATTGTAATCCTGCTTGATTTTTCTTGCAAATGAATTGGCAGAATCTATCCCTATCCCCACGTAAACTATTCGTTGTTTTGTTGACAATGGCAATACCTTACTTTCTGTTGACTTTAACAATGTGATGGAGTGTTCTGCAACTTCTCTTCTAATGGCATTGGTTTGGGCATTTAATGAATCAACAAGACCTATTGTAGTTACGGGCTTTAGATTAGGTAAACCTGCATGGTATTTTGCAAGCAAAACCTTTTTCACACTTTTTTCAAACGCAGCTTTATCCAACAAGTGCTTTCTAATTCCTTTTCTGATTTTTTT
>JANMZN010000305.1:0-1604 GCA_031383285.1 Segetibacter sp. | reverse complement strand
TGAACTGAAAATTATTGAAGAAGGAAAGCCCAGGACGATACCTATAAACGAGGGTGACATGTTCTTACTCCCTCCACAGACTCCACACTCTCCACAGCGTCCGGCCAATACGGTTGGTTTAGTTATCGAAAAAATCAGGGAGGATAAAGAGAATGAAAAAGATGCCTTCATGTGGTTTTGCGAAAACTGTGGCAATAAACTCTATGAAGAATTTGAGTTTGTTTCAGACATCGTTTCTCAACTGCCGCCCATCATGGAAAAATTCTATAACAACGAAGACCTGCGCACTTGCAAAAACTGCGGAATAGTGATGCAACCACCTTTGCGGATAAACTAGGACGCTGATTGGTAAATAGAACGCTGATTATGATGGTTTTTATGATTAAGGATGATAGGAGAAATTTTATTTTTAGGGATTGTTTCAATTTTGATTATCGAGGTTTATTAAAATAAATGTAGAACGCTGATTTTTTAGATTAATATGATTTAAATCTTTTTCTTGAGCAATCTCTATAATCATATTTATCTGTGTTCTAAAAGGGAAGCGCTAATTTGAATTTCATGAACAATAATTATTTGCATAGTGATATAACGGCATTAATTATTAAAGCATTTTACAAGGTTTATAATAAACTTGGTTTTGGATTTCTTGAAAAAGTTTACGAAAATGCTTTGCTATTGGAATTGCAAAAGTTGGAGCTATCGGTAGTTGCTCAATTTCCAATTATAGTTTATTATGATGGAATAGAAGTAGGGTATTATGTGGCAGATATTCTAGTGAATGACTGTGTAATTGTTGAAATAAAAGCGAAAGAAGATTTAGTCGAAGCGCATGAAGCGCAACTTACAAACTATTTGCGGGCAACAAATATTGAAGTTGGGTTGCTTTTAAATTTTGGTAAGAAAGCAAAGTTTAAGAGGAAAGTATTTTCTTCTAAATTTAAGGACAAGGAAAGTGATAAATAAATATTGGCTCAATTCGATTTTTATTTTTTTGCCTATAAAGAGAAGCGATTCAATTTATTAGCGATGCAATATATTATTGTGAAATGAATTAAAATCAACAACCTAATTTAAATATCATAACTCGCCATGACAATCTTAATAATCAGCGTTTCATTTTCTAACTTCAAACCTCAATAATTGAAAATAGACATCCATACGCACATCATGCCGGAGCAAATGCCTAACTGGACCAAGAAGTTCGGTTATGGCGAGTTTATTCATCTGGAACATCGGAATTGCCAGGCTTGTATGATGAAAGGCGATAAGCTTTTTAGAGTAGTTGAAGACAATTGTTTTAAAGTTGAAGAACGATTGAAAGACATGGACTCTACCGAAGTGACTACCCAGGTGCTGTCCACTATTCCTGTTTTGTTTAATTATTGGGCACATGCAAAAGATGGATTGGAAACTTCGAGATTCTTAAATGATCATATTGCCGGAGAAGTTGATAAGACTCCTGATCGGTTTATTGGGTTAGGCACAGTCCCTTTGCAGAACATTGACCTTTCTGTAAAAGAAATGGAGAGATGTATGCTGGAGTTGAAAATGCCCGGCCTCGAGATAGGATCCAACATAAACGGTAAAAATCTAAGCGACCC
>JANMZN010000266.1:0-5975 GCA_031383285.1 Segetibacter sp. | reverse complement strand
CACCAGCTCTTTTTACGATTCCTACTCCAAACCAATTGCCGCCAACGGTTTGCGCATGTCCGGCTAATTGTGTAAAGAAAAAGGATACGGATAGAGAAATGAAACGTTTTTTGAAGTAAAAAAGCAGTAAAATATTTATTTTAACAGAAATATTTACAAACGATTTTCGATATTAGCAGCCAATATTCATAATAACCATTATCCTGAATTAAACTTCCCTTGTTGAAAAAGCAATTATATATCCTTTTCTCCATTTTATTTGCACAATTAGCCGGACATGCACAAACCGTTGGTGGCAATTGGTTTGGAGTAGGAATCGTAAAAAGAGCCGGTGAAGAAAGCAATTACCTCAGCGAGTTAACGCTTACCCAAACGGGCAATAAAGTAGTCGGGGAATTCAGTTATTACTTCAGAAGTATACAAGTTAAAACCTCTGTAACCGGGAAATTCAATTCTAATTCAAGGTTTCTTGAACTGTTGGCTACTCCTATTGTAAATCACCAGGCAAAAGACAATAATGCTGCTGATTGCCCAATGGAAGGATCTTTTACACTAATTGTTGCCAAAGTTCAAAGCACTTTAACAGGTTGGTTCAACCCAACCGAAGATTATAAATATACTTGCAGGCCCATTTATATCAAGTTTGTAAAGGACTTGACGGATTACAGTCAAAAACTTACGCCAACATTTAAAACAGTTCCAACAGATACTGCTGTTAAACAGGCGCCTCCACCCCCACCATTACCACCTCCTCCGCCACAACTTACACCAAAACAATTGGAAGAAAAGAAGCGGATTGCTGAATTGTCCAGGAGAACCTTCGAACCAACTCCTATAATAGATGTAGAAGCTGACAGTATTAAAATTGACCTATATGACAATGGAGAAATAGACAATGATACGGTTTCGTTATTCCTAAACAGAAAACCGATAGTAGTAAAACAAATGTTGACAGCCACAGCATTTACAATTACACTAGCAGTTGATAGCAGTGTGAATGAACTTTCTATGTTTGCAGAAAACCTCGGAAAAATACCTCCTAATACTGCTGTAGCTGTAATATATGCAGATGGAAAACGCAGTGAATTGTACCTTACGAGTAATTACATCAAAAATGCAACCCTAAGGTTTAGGAAGAAAGTGAAAGCAGCTAAAAATGTGAATTAATTTTATTGAGGTCATTCAAACGATAGACTAAGCTGTGCAGTTTGATTTGCGGTTTTTCTCCTCATATTTTTCTTTACTGAAACTGTAGAAGTACAACTTGTTTGAACCTCAAAAAGGGCTGTCTCTTCGTATCGGGAAGCTACAATCTTGACCACACTAGTAGCATGTCCATCAAATAATGATTGTACAACCTTTGGGCAATTATTGTTTTTAGATAAATGCGAAAGTATAAGATGACTCATAGATGGAGAATGATGATTGACAAAAAGCTCTATAGCCTCCTTGTTACTTAGGTGACCCAAACCTCCAGAAATGCGCTGTTTCAGATAATAGGGATAATTGCCATTTGCCAACATTTCTTCATCATAATTTGATTCCAAAAAAGCCGCATGGCATTGTTTAAAATGCTTTATCAGGTTAGCACATACGCCACCAAGATCAGTAAATACACCTACGTTAATCCCTTCGTATGAAATAAGAAAACTGTGAGGATCTACAGCATCATGTAATTTGGAAAATGGTAAAACAGATAGTCCACCCACCATCACACCTTTATCTTTTGAGAAATCTTTCAGCAAATTCTGGTTCAATCTTAACCTGGAATACGCTAACGTACTTTTGGAAATGTAAACAGGTAATTGATACTTTTCTGATAGCACAGTTACTCCTTTTATATGATCGGTATGTTCATGTGTTATGAATATTGCTTTCACCCTATTCATCGGCATTCCAATTCGAAGCATTCGCCTCTCAACTTCCCGGCAAGAAATACCCACATCTACAAGAACTGCTTCTTGATGATTGCCGACATAATAGCAATTGCCATTGCTACCAGAATTTAATGATGAGATGAATAATGACATGACATAGCAAAGAAATAGGCTTTTTTCTCAGCTTATCTAATTGTGCAAAAGAAATAATTGAAAATAACCTCAGGATTAAACTATGTAATTCAGCGATTATTTAAGCCCGTTAATGATGGCGATAAATTCATCAGCTACCAAAGAAGCACCGCCAACCAATCCTCCATCCACATCAGGCTTTTCAAAAATATCGGCAGCGTTAGAAGCTTTTACACTTCCACCATATAATATAGAAATACTATTAGCTACATCCTGACCATACTTTATTGCGATTTGCGACCTTATATGCGCATGCATCTCTTGTGCCTGGTCGCTTGATGCTGTCTTGCCTGTACCTATAGCCCAAATGGGTTCGTATGCAATGACTACTTTTAGCATTTCCTCATCTGATAAATCAAATAAGCTTTCCTCCAATTGCTTTGTTACAAAGCTATTTTGCGCATTGGCTTCCCTTATAGGCAAAGCTTCTCCGCAGCAGAATATTGGCGTAATATTTTCTTCAATACACAATTTAACTTTCTCCGCTAAAAAGGCATTGCTTTCACCGAAGTATTCCCTTCTTTCACTATGGCCAACAATAGCATGATCAACCGCTAAACTATTCAGCATAATAACGGAAGTTTCTCCTGTGTAAGCACCTGATTTTTTAGAATAAATATTTTGCGCAGCTATGAAGACATTTTTGCTGTTGCCCACTTTGTCTTTGGCAAGTTTTAGATAAGGGGCAGGCACTCCAAAAACAACCGCCCGACCATCATTTATCTGCGAACACTTATCCAATAAGTTGTCAAGCAAAGAATCTGCTTCAGCATAAGAAAGATTCATTTTCCAATTGGCAGCAGCTATTTGTTTTCTCATTGTCAGATGATTGTTAAAGGTAATTTATATAAGTTTGAATAGAGTCTTTAGTTCCACAATTGATTTGGATATTCCTTACTATTTACAAGGTCATCAATACTCCTCTGAACGCCGGGTGCATCTTCTTTGTAAGTAACGCCAAACCATTGCGAATTGGTCGGAATAACTTTAATAACACCTGAACCGGACTTGCTGAATTGGTCAGCTACAATGGGGATAAAAAACTCCGATTTCGGATTATTGATATCATTTTTCAAAAACAATTGAAACTGCTGCTCGATAATACAAAATATGTCTTGAGAAAATCCCCAGAAATTCATACTGACACTGCTATTCTCGCTTACTTCATGCAATCCAGCTTCGTCCTCATAAGTTATCTTGCCTTCATCGTTACGATAGATCTTTGTTCTTTCATTTATAGAAGTTAGATTACCAAGGTTGTCTACTTGACAAACACCTCGGCTTACACTGCCATTATCACTCAATGTTCTTTTTAGCTCATAACCTATAATACATTGGGTCTGGGCGTTGCAATCGTTAGTCAAAAAATCATACGCCTTCTTAAATGAATCCTGCCCATAGAAATCATCTGCATTTATAACAGCAAATGGTTCTTTCACTGCATCTTTGCAACACAAAACCGCATGCGCTGTACCCCAGGGCTTTGTTCTTTCTGCAGGTATTTCTACGCCATCCAAATGAGAAGTTAATTTCTGATAAACATAATCTGTGGCAATTTTTCCTTTCAGCTTTGGCTCGAAAATACTTTTGAAATTTTCTGCAAAATCTTCTCTGATAATAAAAACGACTTTATTAAATCCTGCCCTTATAGCATCATAAATAGAGTAATCCATAATAGTTTCACCTGATGGTCCAAACGACTGCGTCTGCTTCATACTTCCATAGCGGCTTGCCATACCAGCAGCTAAAATGACTAATGTTGGGTGCATATCTTAATTTTAAAAACTTTGCGAAAGTAAATGAACCTAGTGAAGAAGCAAACTATTAATAAATAGTACTAAATCGATAGCTATGAATTTTGGCAATATTGAAATTGATAAAATAGTTGCTCATTGGCTCTCATCAAAGGAAATTACACTAGATGTATTACGTTTAGACAAGATTCATCCCATAATTAGTGGAAACAAAGCATTTAAACTAAAGTTTTACATAGCTAAAGCCTTACTTCACTCCAAATCAACCATCGCAACTTTTGGAGGTGCATGGTCAAATCATATTGTTGCAACTGCTTTTGCCAGTAAAATGGCGGGTTTAAAGAGTGTTGGCATCATTAGAGGCGATCAATTACCAGATTTATCCACGACCCTTTCTTCAGCTATTGAATATGGAATGGAGCTTCATTTTGTAACTAGAGAAAATTACAAAGACAAAGGACAACTAATGAAAAGGTATGACTCTGCAGATTTTTTTTGGATCAATGAGGGAGGATACGGAGAATTGGGGGCAAAGGGAGCCGAGGAAATTTTACAAGTAGCAAACACCAGTAATTATACGCACATTGTTGCCGCAGTAGGCACAGGAACTATGTTAGCCGGTTTGGTAAGGTCAGCACTTCCTCACCAAAAAATCATTGGCATAAGCGCCATGAGAGGCAATTTTGAGCTAGAGCAGCAGGTGATCAACTTACTTCCTGCAAATAATTCATACAAACTCTGCATTATTCATGATTACCATTTTGGTGGATTTGGAAAGCACTCTCAGCAACTGCTTGATTTTATAAAAGAAATGTACAAAAACCACCGATTGCCACTTGACATTGTTTATACAGGCAAGCTCATGTATGGGGTAAAAGACCTGATTTCGAATAACTATTTTGACATCGGCAGCAAATTGTTGATAATTCATAGTGGTGGATTGCAGGGTAACAGCAGTTTGGGGGATAAAGTCTTAACATTTTAATTTATTTCACCCTTTATCTTTGTCGCTATTATAAACGTACCCATTGAAGCAGTTAGTCGGATTATTTATACTCATTTCCTTTTCAACAAATGCTAGCGGACAGGATAGTTTACCCAAATTTAGTTTTCTAGAAAGAGGGGAGCGAGTGGTAATTAGCTGGCGCAATCCATTTGGCGATCAATTGGTTCAACTAAATGTTCAACGATCATACGACAGTCTTAGAAATTATACAACCATTTTTTCTGCCACTTCACCCGAATTACCAGAAAACGGTTATACAGAAAAAAGACCTCCTTCTTTACGTGTTTATTATCGAATATTTTATGTTATACAAGGTGGAAGTTATTTTTTCACCAAGCCAAGAAGGGCAGGTCTTCCCCCAGAAAATTACGCAAGAGGTGACGATGCCGCATCAAGAGATATTAAAGCATTTATAGCCAGCGACAGCGGCAGGGTTGTAACCATAAAAATCAGAGATGTATTTAAGAAAATTCCTGCTTCCACTTTTCTAGCATTCAGAGATAGCATTTTGAGGCAGACAAAAGATACCATGTTTGCTATTAATGATACATTGGTTGCCCTCAATCCATACATAGCCAAAGAGTACTGGCGACCTTCTTTGTTTATTTATGTAAACCAGGAAGGTAATATTTTGATTTCACTCCCGTTGGTACACGAAAAGAAATATAAAGTCCGGTTTTTTGAAGAAGACAATTCCCCACTTTTCGACATTAATTTAGTCAAAGATTCGCCACTATCTTTAGATAAATCAAGCTTCATTCACTCCGGTTGGTTTTTGTTTGAAATATATGAAGACAACAAACTAAAGGAAAAGAATAAATTATACTTGCCGAAAGATTTTTAGTTTGCAGAATGTATTTTAACTAATTCTTTTTTTCGATTTGATAAAAGGGCTTATGCTTTTTATTCTTTTACATTCCATTCTATATTCAATATCCCCCCTTCTGTTAAATATTTATCTCCCCCTCCTAAACATTAATCTCCACAATAAAAAATAAAATAAACTTCTTGTAACTATTCAGTTCCAAAAGTAGCGATAAGATGTAATGCGTTCAAAACGTTATTTCCATTTTTTACGGTAGTATCAATAACGGATCTAAGGATGGCGAATACGTTTGCGCTTTCAAGCGTTTTAAATTGCCCTGA
>JANMZN010000261.1:0-1509 GCA_031383285.1 Segetibacter sp. | reverse complement strand
CTACACCAATATGGCCATTAGTTATCCCACAATAGGAGCTAGTGGTGCTGTTTTTGGCATTTTGGCTGCATTTGTTTACCTGTTTCCCAATACTGATATATACCTTTATTTTTTATTTCCAATAAAGGCAAAATGGATCGGGTTGGCATATTTTGGGTATGAGATATTTTCTGCCTTACAAAATTCGCCGGGGGACAATATAGCTCATTGGGCACATTTGGGAGGCGGATTGGTTGGTTTTTTATTAGTAATAACCTGGAACAAAACCAACCGAAAAAAATTTTATTAAACCGGAGGAATAGTTTTTAAATTTGATTAGAATGAATTTGTTGCAAAGAAATAGTCGTAGAAGAGCAGTGATTGGAAAGGATGGTAGCACTCTTTTCTTTCTAATAATTTTCAATGTCATTCTTTATGTTATACTTACATTCATCGATGTATTGTTTTTGTTGAACAATAGCACCGAGGATGTTTTTAAGGCTCAAATATTGAGTTGGTTTTCTTTAGCTGCTCAACCTAGTGTTTTTTCCACAAGACCATGGACATTGCTCACTTTCATGTTTACTCATTTTGGGTTTTGGGATTTATTTAGTGCAATGGCATGGCTATTTGGTTTTGGGTTCATTTTGAAAGAATTGACTGGTAATAAATTATTGGGTCCAGTTTATTTATATGGCGGTTTTATTGGTGGAATAGTCTTTTTGCTAACCGTTAACCTGTTGCCATCCATTAGTGCTAATGTTAACAGCGTTTACCCGCTTATTGGAAGTGGCCCAGCCACCATGGCACTTGCAGTAGCTGTTACTACCATTTCACCGGACTATAGAATTTTTCCCATGATCAAATTGCCTTTGTGGGCAGTTACAATTGTATTTAGCATTATTAAAATTGGATCTATCGGATACGGCAATATTGGTCACATTGCCGCTACTGTAGGTGGTGGGCTTATGGGTTATATTTTTATTTGGCAGTTAAACTTGGGAAATGACATAGGGCAATGGATGCACGATTTGGTTAATTGGATTAATAACCTCTTTAACCCGGAAAAAAAACAAAATTCAATATCAAATAAGGACAGGTTGTACTATAAAACAAGCGCTGCTCCATTTGAGAAGAAGCCTCAAGTAACTCAAAAGCGGGTAGATGAATTACTTGATAAAATTAATATGCACGGCTACGAGACTTTGACCGCAGAAGAGAAAGCGTTTTTAAAAAAAGCTAGCCGTGAGGGACTTTAATAGATGAAGAAAATTGCTTACAAAACCTTCGTCTATTTTTCTATAGCTGTTGCCACTGCTTACTTATTGAGTTGCCTTACCCCTTATATCAGTCCTGTAGATTGTTGGATTCTAGCTTATTTAGATTTGGGGTTCCCCTTTCTTGCCTTTGCTTTAACAATTTTCATTTTCAGCTGGTTTTTTATCAAGAAAGGAAATGCAGTCCTTTTACTTTTTATCTTTTTAATTGGGTACAAAAATCTGAAAGCAACAATCGGTATTCATTTTTTCC
>JANMZN010000260.1:0-27851 GCA_031383285.1 Segetibacter sp. | reverse complement strand
TATTGTTTGCCACAAGCGGCACATTTATAGCGCTGAATGCCTCTAACTTTGCCGTATTTTAACGTTATTTTCGACCCACAATAAAAGCAGTTTTTTTACTCATTTCCATGATTTCGACCAAAGCTAAGACCAGTAAGGGTTTCAGCCGATTTTACCATTAATTTTGTCTATTAACCCCCTTTTTTCAATATAGAGACGGTAAATGCTTCATTTTAACCCAATTAATACCGTCTAGCATTTAACAATGTTGTGTTTCGATAGCATATAGTTTTGTTGTATTAGCCCCCAATCCTTCATCCGAAGCTCAAAAATCATTTTCGATTTAGGAAATTTCACGGTTCTATAAGCTTTTATCAAAGACGGTTGTCAATTGGCTTTCATAAATTTGCTTATTCTAAAAATAAAATAATGATTAAAACAGGCAATCCAATTATCAGCATATATACTGAAATGACTCCCAATCCCGAAACAATGAAGTTTGTGGCAAACAAACTATTGTATCCGGGCAAGAGCATCGATTTTCCTGATGAAAGCACAGCGGGTCCATCACCCTTGGCTAAAGAATTATTCATTTTCCCTTTTATAAAAAGTGTTTTCATTGCCAGCAATTTTGTAACGCTTACCAAAACACCAGAAACAGATGATTGGCAAGATGTAATTCCAACCATCAAACAGTTTTTGAAAGATTATCTCGAAAATGGTGGTCCGGTAATAAACGAAGATGAAATAGTGGTGCTAAAAACGGATGCTACCAACAACATCAGTGCCGATGATGACGATGTTGTAAAGCGGATCAAAGAATTACTAGAGAATTATGTAAAACCAGCTGTAGAAATGGATGGCGGTGCTATTCAGTTCAAAAGCTACGATGATGGTGTTGTAAATCTGATGTTGCAAGGAAGTTGCAGTGGTTGTCCATCAAGTATGATTACCCTAAAAGCCGGCATAGAAGGTATGATGAAGCGTATGATTCCAGAAGTAAAAGAAGTGGTAGCCGAAGCCGAGTAAAAAATTAAAAATAATAAAACGAAAAGGCGTCTCATAAAGAGGCGTTTTTTTTATTATTACACATTTCTGGTTTTTTTAGATGGATAGGAACTAACAATGGAAATATAGAGGCTACAAAAGCTTATGCTCATAGGCATACTTAATTAATCCTATTAATGAGCTTGTTTGCGTTTTCCTGAAAATATTTTTCCTATGTGTTTCTACAGTACGTTCGCTGATGTATAGGTGCTCAGCAATCTGCTTGTTGTTCATTTCTTTTTCAATCAACTTAATAATTTCTATTTCCCGAGTGGTAAGATGGGCACTTTCAACTTCTTTTTTACGGGTACTGAATTGAGTAAGCGTGTCTAAAACTTCTGCACTAAAGTAAACGCCGCCTTTGCTTATTTTCTCTAAAGCATTTACGAGCTCTTGCTTTCCAATGTTCTTCAATACATATCCTGAAATCAGGTTTTCATCAACCATTTGGTTTACCAAATCGCCTTCCCCGCTCATAGATAACGCTAATATTTTTATATCGGGGCATTGCTTGTGGGTCATCCTCGCCAATTCCAACCCATTGATAGGGTACATCTGAATGTCAGTTAATAATATATCAACATCACAGGCAACCATTTTTTTTAGCACTTCTGTTGCATCTGTGCCCGCTACCACTATTTCAAAGTTGGGGTGGTTGTTCAATAAGGATTGCAAACCATCAATAATAATCTGATGGTCGTCAACGATAGCCAATAAAATTTTACCATTCATACAGTACTGTTCAAAATCTCGAGTGCAATGTATAAAAGTACATCAACTTTTGATTAGTAATTTGCAAAACAAAACAAATTGCACCACTCTTTTTTTGCAGCCATTTTTTATGTACTTTCAAATTTTATTTGGGTAAATAATATTTCCAATGTATAAAATCTGGTTGCTTGTCTTTATTCTGCTTCTTACAAGCAATTTGCTTTTTGCCCAAAAAACAGTGGACAGTTTGCGAAGAGTAATTGCCACAGCACCCCAAGACACCAATTATGTAAAGGCATTAATACGGCTTTCCAATTATTATTGCAATAGAAACCAGGATTCATCTCTGTTTTTTGGTAATCAGGTTTTCTCGCTTCCCGCAGAGCTGCAAAAGCCTCCGGTTCAAATAAAGACTTATATCATTTTAGCGTTTGCGAATTACATGAAAGGTGATTACAAGGGCAGCATTAACACTTACCAAAAAATGTATGAGGTAGCAGAAAAGGCCGGGGATAAAAACAATATGGGAAATGCGATCGGAAACCAGGGAAATGTGTACATAGAAATGGGCGAATACAATACAGCAATTAGCAAATTTTCTGAAGCAAAAAATATATACGAATTAATCAAAGATGATGATGGGATAGCCAGAAACTATAATAATATCGGTTTTGTGTATAAGGATAGGGGGGATTACGAAAAAGCCATAGCAAATTTTCTATTGGCGCTTAAATATTATGAAAAGGCAAAGGCACAAAATGAAGTATCGATGGCTTATAACAACATTGCCGTTATTTATGGAAAAGAAAAAAATTACTCAAAAGCAATAGAATATAGCACAAATGCATTGGAGATTCAATCAAAGATAAAAAATGAAGGATTAACTGCCATCATCTACAATACCATAGCCAATGTATATGCAGAAATGAAGACGTATCAAAAGGCATTAGACAACTACAAAGCAGCGTCTAAAATTTACGAGGCACAAAATGATAAGCGGCAAATAGCGGTAATGAGCTCTAACCTTGGTAAAATGTACGAACTCAAAAAGCAATTTGATTCCTCCAAATACTATTATCAAATAGCAATTGATATAAATCGAAAAATTGGCAATAATAGAAATCTTGCTTCATCATTAATAGGAGCAGCTTTCTCTCAGATTGCCATGAATAAATTAAAGGAGGCAGAAAATAATCTGGACAGCGCCGAGATAGTAATAAAAACGACAAGTAAGAAAGATGATCTTCAAAGCTTTTTATTTGTAAAATCATCTTATTATGAAACTGAAGGGAATGATAAATTAGCACTTAATTTTTATAAGAAATATACTGATTTAAAGGATACAATATTTAATGAAGAGAATACTAAAACCATTGCTGACCTCAGTATAAAATATGAAACAGAAAAAAAGAGGTTGCAAATTGACCTGCTCAATAAAGACAATACACTAAAGGATAATAAAATCAAACTTCAGCGCCTAGCACTTACGCAAAGAGCTTATGATCTTGCACGGCAACAACTCGCATTGACAACAGCAAGCCTTATCATTTCTACGAATGAACTTCAAATAAAATCTCAAAGTGAATTACTGCTTCAAAAAAAAATAGATTCTGCAAATGCCGCTCAAAGACTACTAACACTAAATAGGCAAGCTCGCATTCAACAACTGGAAATAGAAAAACAGCGCCTTCTGAATACAAGAAAAAATACGATTATCGTAGTAATACTATTGGTAACAGCATTGCTATGTTTATTGGGCTATTCTTATTATCGAAGGTATAAGTTAAAACAAGCAGCTAAATTACAAGCTTACGTAGCCGAGCAACAACAGATGGCAGCCGAGTCAATTTTGGCTGCGGAAGAAAATGAGCGTAAACGAATAGCGGGAGATTTGCATGATGGGCTTGGACAAATGATGAGTGCTGCCAAAATGAATCTATCAGTAAT
This sequence comes from Segetibacter sp., assembly GCA_031383285.1. Lineage (GTDB taxonomy): Bacteria > Bacteroidota > Bacteroidia > Chitinophagales > Chitinophagaceae > Segetibacter. Next base: position 24,167 of record JANMZN010000260.1, on the reverse strand, counting down.
TGAGAGTGAAATGAACTTCGATTCAACCGAGCAACAATCAGCCTTTGAAAAAGTAATCAAATTAATTGATGATAGCATTAAAGAAGTAAGAACGGTATCCCATACAATGATGCCTAATGCATTACTAAAAGCCGGACTGGCATCAGCCATTGCAGAGTTTATTAAGCAGATAGATAAGCGTGTACTCAGGATACAATTACATACCGAAGGCTTGAATGAAAGAATAGACCAAAATACAGAAAGTATTTTGTACAGAGTTGTGCAAGAATGTGTGAACAATGTAATTAAGCACAGTGGAGCAACTCAACTTGATATTGCACTGATAAAAAGCGATAATAAAATTGAAGCAACCATTGAAGACAATGGAAAAGGTTTTGATACTAAAACCCTTTTTTCTGGAATAGGGCTCAAAAATATACAAAGCCGAATTCAATTTTTAAAAGGTGAAATAGAGTGGAGTTCACAACCCGGTGAAGGTACTTTGGTTGCTTTTCATGTGCCTATTACTAAATCGAATTAATCCGTGGTTATTTTTTTAAAATTTGGGAGTGAGCAATACAAACAATTAAATTTTTAGATTCAATTATTTCTGAAAATAGCCCAAATAAATACGTACTAGTGGGTATATACATCCATTTATTTTACGTCAATTTTACACTGCTAAAAAAAATTGGCGCAATCCAAAACTAACTTTAATTTTTAGGTTTGATAGCCAACAACTGTTCATACAGTTTGTACGAGGCTGGTATCAACCGGCCTCTTTTTTATTGGGATAACTGAAAATCCGACAATTAACCATGTTTTAATTTTTCTTTTTAATACTATATAATATACCGTGTTCGGGGTATATTATTACCTTTTATCCAACGGTAACTTTATATAAATTTTAAAAGATGAAAAAGCTACTATCAAGCCTAATCCTGACCATGGGGTTACTATCGCTCTTTGCACAAGAAACACCTGCCTGGTCAAAGAAATTTTCAAAAATCAATTGGTATAAACAAACAGATGCCGGCATATTGATTGTTGGAAGTAACGATGCGCTATATGGTGTAGATCCGGCAGATGGAAAAGAATTGTGGAAACTGACTGATTTTGATGGATTAAAAGAAGATAATTATGATCCTATTGCGGGTTCTCCGTATGTAGCTTTGGTGAATGGTGGTTTTTCTAGAAAGCACTACATCATAGATGCTACAAATGGCAAACTAATAGCGAGTAGTAAAGACCTTGGCTTTGGAAACGTCACTAAGAGAATAGAGGCAAAGAAACTGGGAGCCTTACTTTTTTATGGCACAAATAGCAAAGGAAAATCCATGTTGACAGCTGTTGATGTAAGCAATGGCAATAAGCTTTGGGAGCAGGAAAAACTATTCGAAAAATCAAGTGAACAAATTGTATCAGAAGCGGGCATACTCAAAGATGGTATCTTCTTAGCTACTAATCGAAACGTTTACAAGCTTAGTCCAAGCACTGGAGAAGTGCTTTGGTCGGTTGAAATAAAAAGTGATTTGCCTGTAGTAGCGCCTCAAAAAGGTTTTAGTGCTTTTAGTAGCAAAGGTGCATCTGCAGCAGCTACAGCCACTTCAGCCGATTTTTTTCAGTACGGCGATTCAAGCATTATCTATTTTTGGAATCAAGATTACCTGACTGCTTTTAAAGTTGCTGATGGCAAAGAGGTTTGGAAAAGAGTAGAATTAGAATCACCTGTAGCATTGGTGCTTCACGACAGCCACGGCATGCTGATAGCAACTGCCGAAAAATCAGCCGAAGATATAGCAAAAGGGAGAGGAAAAAACAGGGCGGGTTTGTATTGCTATGATTATGCAACGGGCACCAACAAATGGAAAAATGAAATAGAACTAGAAGGTGATATTGTATCCTATAAAATGAATGGTTCAAAACTCATGCTTTCAACTGCAAGAGATAAGGGTACCAATTACATTTCAATTGTTGATTTGGATGGGGGAAAATCAATTACCAAAAAGCCGATGAAAATTAAAGGAGAGGCACAAGATCTTCAGATTGTACCACAAGGGTTATACTACCGTACAAACGAAGAGATTAATATTTTGAATACAGAAACAGGAGAACCTAATTGGAAAAAAGGGTTTAAGGTAAATGGCTCTGCAGGTGCCAATGTAGACGAGAAAATGGGCTATGTTTATGGCAATAGTATATTGTATAAAATGGATTTTGAAAAGGGTGATTTAGCGGAATGGATTAAAGACATAAAATTTGAAGGTAAAGAAGAACCCAACGGTATGGAGATAAAAAATGGAGGTGTTTTGTTGACATCATCTCAGAACTTATACATGTACAGCAATGATGGAAAACTCTCTTGGCATTATTATCAAAAAGCACCGGGAAGAACAGGCGCTGGTAAGTTTTTTAGTGCGGTAGGTGGTATTGCAGCTGTATCTATGGCTGCTGCAAGTGCAGCTCAATCAGCACAAATGAGCTATGCCAAAGGGTATTACGGTTCAACATCTCCATCTTTGGACAACGCCATAAAAAATCAAAATAACATGACTTCGGCCTGGGGTAGTGCAGGTATATCAAGTTTCAAATCTATCGGTCGTAGGTTTACGGCGTCAAAGTCAACCAACGACTTTCAAGCTATCCTTTGCAATTTTGGCGACAACAATACCAAAGAAAATGTTGGCATTGTATGCATCAATAAAAATGATGGGAAAGAAGGCAAGCGGATCGTATTTTCAGACAAAGATCCAGACTATCAACTAGATGAAATTGACCACCTTGTTTTCTTTAAGAAGAGCAGTGATGAATTGTTTGTGTATAAGTATTAAGAAGTAAAAAAGGTTTGTTATAATAGCAAGCCTTTAAACTAAATGCGCTTGTGTTTTCTTAACAACAAAATGGCATCTATCAGGTACCCAAATTAAAAAGAGGCTGAATCTCACTTTTGAGACAGCCTTTTTTTTATCTGTTTTGTAACTAACGAAAACTCAATGTTGTGTCTTCACGACCGTTTAATTAAAACCTATAAACCACAAATGTTGGATGCGTTTCCTCCTTTTTAGGGAAATAAAATGAACTTAACGGCATGGTGCTTTTCCCCCCAAAAATTTTTTTTTCTTCCTAACAAAAAGCCCATTCTTTCGAACAGGCCTTTTACTATTTTTCTGAGCTACTTAAACCAAATCAATATCAAAATTAACCAGTTGTACAAACTCTTCAAGCCTCGTATCTATATCTTCTTTGGTGATTTCGGTAAGGCGTTGGGTACCAAATTTCTCTACACAAAAACTAGCCAATGCACTACCCATAATAATCGCCGTTTTCATATTGTTAAAAGATATGTCTTTGGTTTTAGCAATATGGCCAATAAAACCACCTGCAAATGTATCCCCTGCACCTGTCGGATCAAACACATCTTCTAGCGGAAGTGCCGGAGCAAAAAACACATGGTTTTCATGAAACAATAATGCACCATGTTCCCCTTTTTTAATGATCAGGTACTTAGGCCCCATGGTAAGGATTTTATTAGCCGCTTTCACCAGACTATATTCCTTACTCAGCTCTCTTGCTTCGCTATCGTTTACCATCAACACATCCACACTTTTCAGTACATCCAACAAATCAGCAAGTGCTATCTCCATCCAAAAATTCATGGTGTCCATGACGATTAGCTTTGGACGGGTTTTCATTTGGTCAATTACACTTTTTTGAACTGCAGGAGCCAAATTACCCAACATCAAAAATTCACAATCCTGATACGATTCGGGAACGACCGGCTTAAAATCTGCCAATACATTCAATTGAGTTTCCAAAGTATCACGGGTATTCATGTCCATATGGTATCGACCACTCCAGAAAAAGGTTTTTTCGTCCTTCTTAATCTGTACGCCTTCTAAATTTACCCCCCTATTAGTCAGTGCATCCAGTTCTGCTTGTGGAAAATCGCCCCCAACTACAGATATCTGCTTTATAGGCTTAGTAAAGTTTGAAGCACTCCAGGCGATATAAGTACCTGCGCCACCAATAATTTTATCCGATTTTCCAAAGGGGGTTTCAATAGCATCAAACGCCATCGAACCTACAACTACTAAAGACATAATATGTATTTTTTTAAAATGATGAGCGACAAACCAGCTTGTATTTCTGCCAATATTGCCATCGGGATGCGAAACTAAATGATTTTTTGCTAATGAAGTTTCATCTAATGCACTCAATACCTTTCAATGGCCCTCAATTAACTTTTCTGCTCCTTTTACCTTAAATGACATCAATAACTTTTCATGAATTTTTTGCTTCTTAATCCCAGCCTTCCACACAATGACCCCATGACCTTTCCTCATCCTATAGACCTATTCGACCTTTCCCTCCACGACCTTCCATGACTTTTCCTATTTTTACATCAACATATACATGTGCAATGCCCAAAATAAGAGCTGAGAATACGACCAAACGCGAAATCATCATCACGAAGGCTGCAAAACTATTCAAAGAAAAAGGATACAAAGCTGCAAGTATGCGAGAACTTGCCTCCTTAATAGGGGTAGAAGCAGCTAGTTTGTACAACCACATTTCATCCAAAGGTGACCTGTTAAGGTTAATTTGTTTTGAAGTAAGTACTGTTTATTATGCCAGTATCAATGCAATAGAAAAAGACAATAAAAACTCCATTAGCAAAATAGAAAAGCTGTTGCGGTTTCATGTTTCTGCCATGATAGACAATTATGAAAAAGTATATGTGACGGATAATAACTGGAGAAACCTTGAAGAACCTTACCTGTCCGAATACAGAGAATTAAGAAGAAATTACCGCAAAAAATTTACGGCAATAGTACAACAAGGCATTGAAGAAAATGAATTGAAACAAATAGATGCCAATAGTATTGTCATGATTTTTATAAATGCTATTGGAGCAATTGACCAATGGCACAGAATCATTCACAAAGTAGATAGCCAAACATTTGAAGACATAATAGTCGCAGTTTTAATAGATGGAGTGAGAAAATAAAATCTTGTTTTTTATTACGATTATTTGGCTTACAACCCCTTATTTTTGCACAATTTCTAAAAAATGCTACACACACTTCCCTCCAATGAGTCCATCCCCTCTAATAAGAAAAAAATAATTGTATTAGGAAGCGGTCCTAATAGAATTGGGCAAGGGATAGAGTTTGATTATTGCTGCGTTCATGGTCTGATGGCTATAAAAGAATGCGGTTATGAAGCCATTATGGTCAATTGCAATCCAGAAACGGTCAGCACCGACTTTGACATGGCTGACAAGCTTTATTTCGAACCTGTTTTTTGGGAGCATCTTTGGGATATTATCGAACTAGAGAAACCTTTCGGTGTGATAGTTCAATTGGGTGGCCAAACCGCATTGAAACTTGCCCGTCGCTTACAACAGAAAGGAATACCAATTATCGGTACTTCATTCGACAATATGGACATTGCCGAAGATCGTGGCCGGTTTAGTGATTTGCTTAAAGAACTTGATATACCCTATCCGGAATATGGAACAGCACTCGATGCTGATGAAGCAATAAAAGTGGCAAACATAGTAGGTTATCCTGTGCTCGTAAGACCTAGCTATGTATTAGGCGGTCAGCGTATGCGGATAGTGATAAACGATGATGAAGTAGAAAAAGCAGTTGTGAGTTTATTGAAACATATTCCTGACAATAAAATTCTAATTGATCACTTTTTGGATAGATGTCAGGAAGCAGAGATAGATGCCATTTTTGATGGCGAAGATTTTCATGTAATGGGTGTAATGGAGCATATAGAACCGGCAGGAATTCATAGTGGCGATAGCAATGCAGTACTACCAGCTTTTAATCTTACGCCATTGGTCATTACGACTATGGAATATTATGCAGAAAAAATTGCCCGCTCCCTCAATATTAAGGGACTGATCAATATTCAGTTTGCCATTAAGGATGGTAAAGTGTATGTGATAGAAGCCAATCCAAGGGCTTCTCGTACAACCCCTTTTATAGCAAAGGCGTATCAGATACCTTATTTGAATATTGCTACCAAAGTAATGTTGGGTGCAGCCAAAATAAAAGACTTTACATACGTAAAAAAACTTGAAGGTTTTGCTATAAAAGAACCGGTATTCAGCTTTGACAAATTTCCGGGAGTAAGCAAAGAGCTTGGCCCCGAAATGAAAAGTACAGGCGAAGCCATCCGGTTTATCAAAGACCTGAGGGACCCTTATTTTAGAACGCTGTATAAAGAAAGAAGCATGCACCTGAGCAGGTAGTACGTTTTCTAATGAGGAATTTTATACTCACATTTGGTTTAGGAGATTCCTCTGGTGAAATTATAGTCATGTGGCGGATTAAACATTTCAACAAACCCCAAAAAACTGCTCCAGACAGATTGCCACATAGACGTATGATTGTCAATATTGCGATTGTAATACTCAGCCCTTAGTATCGTTACTGTTATTAATACATGCGTTAATATCGTACTCCTCATATCTCCATTTGTAAAATCTATTTCACAGGCCAATGCTTCAGTATCATTTACAATTCTTGCGTTGCCAAAAATATTAATGAAAAAGTCTTTATCCTTTTTAAAATAATTAAGGGCAACGGGAAACTCCTGATCAAACTGGCTTATGTGTTGGCTTGGTCTCTTAATAAAGAAAGTTATACAACCATATTCATCAACCCCGCAAGTTTGAATGATGGTATTGTTGATCCTTAACGGGCTGCTGCTGTGAGCATAGAAAATAGCATTGTTTAATTCCTTTATTTTTTTGGAAAGAAATGGAAGATTTTTATCACACTGCATATATACGCTTTCCAGTACTTACTTCTAAAAGCATACCACCAAATTTATAATGGTTGATCTACGTGTTTACCTGCGAGGGCCTCAGGTGCTGTCTCTATTTCTTTTGCTTCCCTTTTTATGATGAATACGGCGGTTTGACTAGGAACTATTCCTCCGCCAAATTCCAGAGCATAAACTTTAGTAAATTCAGCACCAAAATATAGGATAATAGATGTATAATAAACCCATACCAAAATGATGATAACAGAGGCTGCGGCACCATATGTAATACCAAGGCTTGAGTTGCCGATGTAATAACCAATAGCAGCTTTACCAATTACAAATAGCACCGCAGAAAAGGACGAACCAATCATTGCATCTTTCCACTTTATTTTACCATCGGGCAATACTTTAAAAATTATGGCAAATAAAACAGTGATAACAACAAGCACCAAAAGCCAGTCAAAGGCATATAAAATATGGACTGTCGTGTTTGGAAAAATAGAAGTAAGTCTGTCACTTAATAATTCTAGTATTGCACTAGCCATTAAAGAGACAAGCAATAAAAAACCCAGGCTAACGATGAGTGAAAAAGATATCAACCTGTTTCGGAGAAAACGCAGAAAACCTCTCTTAGGTTTTGCACGCAATGACCATATAAAATTGATCGAATCTTGAATTTCGGTAAAAATTCCAGTGGCTCCAACAATTAAAATAACTCCACCAACAACTGTTCCGATTATTCCGCTGCCTTCTCTGTGAGAGTTTTTAATGATATCTTGTATTTGAATAGCAGCACTACTTCCAATAAGTCCGCTTATTTGCCCATACAATTTTCCCTCAACCGCTTCCTTGCCAAAAAAAAGGGCAGCCAATGATATAACAATGATGAGAAGAGGCCCTATTGAAAATATGGTATAGTATGAAAGCGCAGCACTCAGTTTTACACAGTTATCATCGTTAAAAGCTACAGCAGCCCCTTTAAGTGTTTTCCAAAATCTGCTTAACCAGGTCATTGTTGAATGATTAATTTAAATGTAAGTCTCTGCCAACCTACGAAGATTTTTCCAACACAGAAAATACATTTAATCGAGGATGGTTTGATTGTTCAAAAAATGAAGACAAACTCACCTCATTAATCTATTCTTTTGGGCTTGAGTATTTATTCCTTTTTTTTAAAATCTTTTACCTTGATCATGAAGTCGGAAAGTTGTTTTTCTGCATTAGGTCCATAAGAATCTACTATTGTACCTTTTAGCCCATCATCCGTTTCTATTACATACATAATGGCACTATCATCGGGATCGGATTGTCCTTCAAACCTGAAAAAGTTAACTACACTGATTTCCTTAGGTTGATAAATTTTTTCGGTCTTTAATGATTGCAATCCACTTTCGGTTATTAAAAAATTATTATCATAACCTTGTAATACCAGTTCATTTAAACACAATGACAGCGACTTCATATACGGAACCAGATTGCTGTTTACCATATGATCGTTTAAGTTTTTCATTCCTCCGTTTTACGATTATTAAATAAATTATCTTGCCAGATATCAAAGTAGGGCTTTAGGAGTTTTACTTTTAGTATTTCAATATTTATGAAACAAGGATCTAAGTAATTATAGTAATTGCTTACTTTTAATCTTTCCATATTATGTAGGCTGGCATGATTTTACAGTAACTTCATTCAAAATATACACATGAAAAAGTTTCTTTTCGTTTTAGGTTGTAGCCTCGTTGTGGCTATTGCAGCCGATGCACAGAGTAAGGGCACTACCTACAAAACAGCACTTGGTATAAAGTTTTGGGATGGGGCGGGTGTTACTTTCAAGACTTTTGTAGCATCGCAACAAGCCGTAGAGTTGGTGGGCTATTTTTATAAAAATGGTACTCGGCTAACGGGTTTATATGAATTCCACGGAAACATAAAGAATGCCTCCGGTCTTAAATGGTATGCCGGTCCGGGTGTTCATATTGGTTTTTATGATGCAAAAGGTGCACCTGGAAACTATACATTTGCAGGTATTGATGGCGTATTGGGTCTCGATCTTAAAATAAACCGAGCTCCAATAAACCTCGCACTTGACTGGCAACCTTCATTCGAGTTTGGAGATAACCGAGGATTCATTGGCAGTTGGGGAGGTTTGGCTGTTCGCTATACCTTTTAACCAACAGGCTTTATGAAGAAATGGTTTGACCACTATTCAACAATAAAAGTAGCTGATCTGATCTCGATGGGCATTGCATATGCTATCAAATTTTTGATTGCCATTGTCTTGCTCATCATTGGCTTTTGGCTAATCAACAGGTTGCTCAGATTTTCTGAAAGAACGCTTCAAAATAAGGATTTTGACCTCACCTATCGACGGTTTATCAGAAACCTCATGAATTTTACCCTCAAAGGGGTGCTCATCATTGCTATTCTCAACTTTGCAGGCTTTAGAACTACATCGGTTATCGCACTGTTGGGAGCTGCCGGTTTGGCTGTAGGTCTTGCGCTTCAGGGCACATTAACCAATTTTGCCGGAGGCGTATTATTACTGCTATTTAAACCTTTTAGAGTGGGCGACCTGGTAGAAGCACAAGGAAAAAAAGGCATTGTAACGGAAATTCACATTTTTACTACTATGATTACTACTGAGGATAACCGGCGAATATTTATTCCAAACAGCATGCTTTCTAATGGTGTTATAGAAAACCACACCTACGTCAAAAACCCCAGGCCGGTCGATACTGAATAATCAGATTTTAGAATCCAAAATGTTAAGTACAGGAGTCATTGGTTAGTAAAATAATGATTTGCTGTACTTTTGAAAAAACAAAATCATTGATCCTAACCATTTATACTGAAGCTTTAATAAAATCTTATAAAAATCGTACGGTTGTAAATCGAGTTTCTATTGAGGTAAAACAAGGAGAAATCGTAGGATTGCTGGGGCCAAATGGTGCAGGGAAAACCACTACCTTTTATATGGTTGTGGGCCTAATTAAACCCGATGAAGGCAAGGTTTTTCTAAATGAGGAAGATATTACCCGTCTACCCATGTACAAAAGAGCACAAATGGGCATTGGCTACTTACCGCAAGAGGCAAGTGTATTTAGAAAATTATCTGTAGAGGATAATATAAAAGCTGTACTGGAAATGACCAAACTGTCTAAACAACAGCAGAAGGCAAAGCTAGAAGAACTGCTGGATGAATTTGGTTTGCAAAATGTAAGGAAAAACAACGGCGATAGCCTGAGTGGCGGGGAGAGAAGAAGAACAGAAATAGCGAGGGCATTAGCTGTAGATCCCAAGTTTATTTTATTGGATGAACCATTTGCCGGAGTAGATCCAATAGCAGTAGAAGACATTCAGATAGTAGTGGCCAAATTGAAATACAGAAACATTGGCATTCTTATAACCGACCACAATGTAAATGAAACCTTGTCAATCTGCGATCGTGCATATTTATTGATTGAAGGAAAGATATTTAAACACGGAACAGCAGAAGAACTAAGTGCTGATGAACATGTAAGGCGGCTATACCTAGGAACCAATTTTGAGCTTCGCAGAAAAGACTGGATCATAGACATGGAACGTGACAATGCAAAGAATAAAGTTTCTGATCAGATAGCTGCAGAGCATGAAAAATAGTGCATTTTGTAAATCAGCTTTTCGTTTACAGCTCAAATTTCTTATTTTGGCTGCTTATAACGTCAGATGAAGCTTCTAAGTCCTGCCATATCACGCCTTGCCCGCCTCCGTCTTTCCCGAATTGAGCATTGGGTAAGTAATCCGCACGAAGTACAACATGAAGTATTCAAAGACCTGATTACTGCTGCACAATACACAGAAATAGGCCGTAAGTACGATTTCAAAAACCTTTTTACGCTTGACGCATTTAAGGCAGCAGTTCCTATACACGAATACGAAGATCTAAAACCTTACATAGAAAGAATAATGCAGGGAGAGCAATACCTGCTTTGGAATACTCCGATAAAGTGGTTTGCAAAAAGCAGCGGTACAACCAGCGATAAAAGCAAGTTCATCCCTATTTCACAAGAGAGTTTGGAAGAGTGCCATTTTCAAGGGGCAAAAGATGTCATAACCTTATATTACAAGTTTTTCCCTGAAAGTGATTTGCTGATGGGCAAAGGATTGGTAATAGGAGGCAGTCACCAAGTATCTAAAGTAGATGATGAAATACAATATGGCGACCTTAGTGCAGTGCTGATGCAGAATACACCTTTTTGGGGTCATTGGCTGCGCACACCAGAACTTTCTGTAGCTTTATTGGATGAGTGGGAAAACAAGCTAGAAAGGCTTTGTGATACTACAATTCCGGAAGACGTTACCAGTATCAGCGGAGTTCCCACGTGGACATTAGTATTGATAAAAAAAATATTGGCAAAGACTAGGTGCCAAACACTTAAAGAAGTATGGCCAAACCTGGAATTATATATTCACGGTGGTGTTTCATTTCTGCCATACAAGGAGCAATTTGAAAAACTGGTTGGTGTACCAATTAATTATGTAGATCTATACAATGCGAGTGAGGGTTTTTTTGCTGCGCAAAATGATCCTACCGCAGAAGGAATGTTGCTGTTTTTGAACCATGGTATTTATTATGAGTTTATGCCTGTAGAAGAATATGGTAAAGTCAATGCAAAAACAATTGACCTTGACAATGTAGAAGTTGGTAAGCACTACGCCCCTGTAATAAGTACCAACGGAGGTTTGTGGCGCTACCTTATTGGCGATACTATTCAGTTTACCTCTTTGGCTCCATTTAAAGTGAAAGTAAGTGGCAGGCTCAAACATTTTATCAATGCCTTTGGCGAAGAGTTGATCGTTGATAATTCTGATAGTGCTATAGCCGAGGCTTCAGGAAAAACGGGTGCCATTGTTAAAGATTATACTGCAGCACCCATTTACTTTAGCGATCACGGAAATGGCGGTCATGAGTGGTTGATAGAATTTGAAAAAGAACCGAATAACTTAGCTTCATTTGTTACAGAACTAGATGCCGCACTAAAAAATGTAAACAGCGATTACGAAGCCAAGCGTCACAAAGACATTGCGTTGCGATTGCCTGTTGTACACAAATTAAAGCAAGGAATTTTTGAAGAATGGCTGAGAAGCAAAGGAAAACTCGGAGGTCAGCACAAGGTTCCCCGCCTGTGCAACGATCGCAAATATCTTGAAGAAATGTTAGCGCTCATTGGTTAGTCTTTTTTGTATCACAATTCCCTTTCCATATATACTACCTCAGGCAATGGATTTTCATAGTAGGCAGATGTATTGACAAATCCGTTGTATTCGTACAAACGAATAGCTTCTTTTAGCCTTTCAAGGGTATCCAAAACCATTCTCTTAAAACCATTCTCTTTTGCTACTTCCAATAGTTTTTTTATTAGGTCATCGCCAATACCATGTTCCCTATAAACGGGTTTTACATACAACCTTTTCATTTCGCAAAGCTGATCGCCAGGAAGCCTCTGCAGTGCAATACAACCTGCAGGTTCGTTGTACCAATATGCTACTAAAAGGCAGCCATCAGGAGGACCATATTTATCCAGCGGATCTTTTATTTCGTCTTCAAACTTTTGAAAGTTGAGATCTTCATCCAATTCTTCCACATATTCTGTAAATAATTCTCTTACAATATCTAGTTTTTGAAATGGGTGTTCTATCTGATGTATCGCTAACATGATTTCATTACTTTATACGAAAATAATTGAAAACGGTTAAACGACCTCAATGAATTTTAGTAGTCTAATAATTTTCTAATTGCGCTTTCAAGTCTTCCCTTTGCCATAAAATTTTTCTCCAATTCTATATTGAAAGGAATAGGAGTATCCAATGAACCGCACCGTACAATCGGCGCATCCAACAGCTCAAAACAGTTTTCGGTAATCCATGCGCTGATCTCTCCACCAATACCACCAATCAGTGTGTCTTCATGGAGCAGCAATACTTTACCAGTGCGTGCTACAGAAGCTTTGATGGCTTCATAGTCCAATGGGAGCAATGTACGCAAATCGAGAATGTCAAACGAAGTTTCCGGATGTAGCTGAGCAAATTCGCTTGCCCAATGTACTCCTGCACCATAAGTGATAACGGAGATATCTTCCCCTTGCTGCACCAACCGAGCTTTTCCAATCGGTGTTTCGTAATAATCTGGAGAAACATCGCCGCTAACGCTTCTGTAAAGCACTTTGTGCTCGAAAAATAATACCGGATTTGGATCGTTGAAAGCTGCTATCAGTAAACCTTTTGCATCTTCAGGGGTAGATGGATAAACTACTTTCAACCCCGGAGTGTGTACAAACCAAGCTTCATTGCTTTGGCTATGAAACGGTCCAGCACCAACCCCGCCGCCAGTTGGCATTCTTATAACTACGTCCGCATTTTGTCCCCACCGGTAATGAATTTTAGCCAGGTTATTAATGATTTGATTAAAACCTACAGTGACAAAATCAGCAAATTGCCTTTCCATCATACTCTTAAAGCATTCTAGACTCAAGCCTAAAGCAGATCCAACTATTGCGCTTTCGCAAAGTGGAGTATTACTTACCCGTTCTTTGCCAAACGTTTCTACAAAACCTTCTGTTATTTTAAATGCACCGCCATATTCTGCTATATCCTGACCCATTAGAATGAGGTTGGGATGTTGTTCCATTGACTGATGCAATCCTTCTTTAATTGCATCTATAAACCGAATAGTACGCGATGGAGTTTGAGGTTCTGAAACAGCTACTGTTGATTTAATTATTGTTGCATATACATCATTTACTTCCTCTGCTGTATCGGGTACTATCTGTGGTGCTTCGAAGGCTATATTGAGCTCAGATTCTATGTATGCTTTGTACTCAGCCCTTATTTCATCTATATCCTGCTGCTGCATTACATGTTGAGCCAACAGGTATTCCTCAAAGTTTTTTATAGGATCCTTGAGCTGCCATTCCTCAAACTATTCCTTGGGTACATTTTTGGTGCCGCTGGCTTCTTCGTGTCCCCGCATTCTAAAAGTCATGCACTCAATCAAGTATGGTTTCTGGTATTGAATACAATGTTCTCTTACACCTGCTATTGTATCATAAACTTCCAATATGTTGTTACCATCAATTCTTACCCCTTCCATTCCAAATCCCATTGCCTTATCTACCAAACTTTTGCAGCGGTATTGTTCATTTACAGGAGTGCTTAGTCCATACCCATTATTTTCTATAATGAATATTACAGGTAAATCCCAAACTGCTGCTACATTGAGTGCTTCATGAAAATCTCCTTCGCTAGTGCCGCCATCTCCTGTAAATGCTATCGAAACCTTTTTTTCTTTTCTTATTTTATGTGCCAATGCTATTCCATCAGCTATAGCAAGCTGTGGACCAAGGTGCGAGATCATTCCGCAGATATGGTGTTCTTTGGACCCAAAGTGGAAGCTTCTTTCACGACCTTTGCTGTAGCCATCTTTGTTGCCTTGCCACTGCATAAATAGTTTGTGCAAAGGCATATTTCGAGTGGTAAAAACACCAAGGTTTCTGTGAAGCGGCATCAACCATTCGTCCGGCTGCAAGGCCAATGTAGCACCTATTGAAATTGCTTCCTGACCAATTCCACTAAACCACTTGCTGATCTTTCCTTGCCTTAAAAGGATCAGCATTTTTTCCTCAATTAACCTCGGCAGAATCAAGGCTTTATAAAATGCCACCAATTGCTCGTTCGATAGATTTTTCCTGTTAAAGTACATACCGTTTATTTACTTTTTTTGTTGTTGGTCACCATTGATTCTAATAAAGAATTTACCAGAGATACGATGAGACTGAATAATAATGCTGCCCACCACCCATCTATTTCAAAACCGGGTACAAGGTCAGCAGCCCATTTTATAATGAGCATATTAATGATTATTAAAAATAAGCCGAGCGTAATAATAGTAATGGGCAATGTCAGTAGAATAAGTATGGGCTTGATAAAAGCATTCAACAATCCGAGGACTGCAGCCACCATAAAAGCGGTAAATACGCTATCAATATGCACGCCATTTAAAAAGTAGGAAGCGACTAAAGCCGCTATTGTAGTCAGAAGTAGTTTGGTAAGAAAAGTAGGCACATCTTTTCGTTTATAATTATACAACTAACAGTTCATAAAAGTCCTCAGGTACAAGGTATTGCTGAGCCAATGCTTTTATTTCTTCTGCCGAAATGGTTTTGATCGTTTCAATAGATGTATAGAAAAATTTTTCGTCAAGATTGTTGAGCACATAATTTTTCCAACGAGCGATTATCTGAAAAGGTCCATCAAGATCGCCAAGGATTGAGCCAATCATAAAATTGCGTACGAGCAATAACTCCTCTTCATCCACCAATTCTTCACGGAGTATCTTCATCTCTTTATAAATTTCCTCTATGGTGGCTTCGCACACATCTCGTCCGGCTTCGGTACTAATCATCCATCCGCTTTCCTGCACATGATTTTCAAAATAACTATGGATACCGTAAGTATAACCCTTGTCTTCCCTGATGTTGCTCATTAACCTTGATCCAAAGAATCCGCCAAATAAACTATTGAGGACTTGAACTCTCATAAAATCAGGATGGTGGCGATTTGGAAATGGCCTTGCAAGACGAATGGCTCCTTGTACACCATTTGGATCATTGATGACTCTGTATTTCTTTTCTTTTGCCTGAGTGGTAAGAATGACTTTTTCTTGTTTTTCTCCCGCATGCAGTTTTCCGAAAGTAGCATTGAGCTGCTCCTGTATGTCGCCAGGTAATTTTCCTGCTACAAAAATGATGCATTTACCATGCTGATAATATTCTTTATAAAATTTGATGATATCATCTCGTTCCAAAGCTTCATAATCTGCAATAGAAGTATACCGACCATAAGGATGATGAAAACCATACAGGTGTTCATCAATCAATCTGTTGGCCACGAAGTCGCATTTCATCAGACTTACTTTTAGCCGCTGAATTTGATTTTGTTTATAGACGGCAAGTTCAGACTCCGGAAAAATAGAATCTGTAATCATTTCTTCAACGACGGGTAAGATATTATTCAGGTGCTTGTTGAGGCAGTGAAGCGTAATTGTTGCGGTTTCGTTAGAGCAACTGCGGTTTAGGTATGCCCCATGGTATTCAAAATGTTCATTGATTTCAAAGGCTGATTTTTTTGAAGTACCATTCTTTAATAAAAAGTTAGCCGTACCTGCAACAATGTTTTTATCTTCGTAGATGTTACCGGCAAAAAAGACCAATTCTATCATTGTCACTTCCTGTTCTCCTGCATTGATACTATATACGGGTATGCCATTATCTAATTTGTATTGTTCGGCATTCTTCAGTTGAAGATTAAACGCTATGGCATCTTTTATATCCGGGGCAATCGTTCTGTTTATCATTAATGATCAATTCTAAAGGAATGTTTAATTCCTGCTTAAATAATGCATGATATTGCTGTTGTTATCAGTAAAAACTTCCTGAGCAGATTCCATTATATCCTCTGTGGTTACCTGTTGGTAGCGATCTAATTCTGTATTCATCATTTCAGCATCACCCAACAGTTCATAATAAGCCAGACTGTTTGCCCGATTCATAATGGTCATGTCTTCGAAGGCAATCATGCTTTCTGTTTTGTTCTTCACTTTCTGCAATTCCGCTGCCCCAACTAAATGGTGTTTTATTTTCTCTACTTCTTCGTCAACCGCTTTTTCTGCTGCTTCCATGGTAACACCTTTCACCAACTTTCCTTCGATGGTTAGTAGTCCCGGTTCTATGCTTCCCATGTGGGAGCAATCAATATTACTAAACAATTGTTTTTCTTTTACCAAAGCCTGGTACAATCTTGATGAACCGCCACCACTCATGATGTCGCTAATTAAGTCTGCTGTATAATATCCCTTTTCCAGACGCGAAGCCATGTGCCATCCTTTATAAAAAGCATCCAACGGTACATCAGCTTCCACTTGATAAACTCTTTTTTCTGTCTGTTTTGGTTCTTGGGGTAGATTTCTTACATATTTTTCTCCAGGTGCTATAGGACCGAACCATTTTTCTGACAATCTTTTTACTTCTGGCAGCGTAACGTGTCCGGTAACAGAAATAATAGCGTTTACAGGTCTGTAATGTTTAAAGAAAAAGTTTTTTACATCTTGCAAGTTAGCAGTTTCAATATGACTTAACTCTTTACCAATTGTCATCCATTGGTAGGGATGTTTTTTATAAGCCAAAGCTCTTAGTTTATGTCCAACATCTCCATAGGGTTTATTTATGTAATGTTCCTTAAACTCTTCGCAGACAACTTTTCGTTGTACATCCAGACTTTTTTCGCCAAAAGCAAGGCTTAACATACGGTCACTTTCTAGCCAAAATGCAGTTTCCAGATTTTCTGCGGGAATTTGTATGTAATAATTGGTAAGATCGTTGGTTGTATAAGCGTTATTCTCGCCGCCGGCCATTTGCAGCGGCTCATCATACTCAGGAATGTTGATACTGCCACCAAACATCAGATGCTCAAATAAATGAGCAAAACCCGTTCTGTCAGGTTCTTCGTCTCTTGCACCTACATCGTACATCACATTTACTACCGCCATAGGTGTACTGTGATCCTCATGCACAATTACTCTTAAACCATTGTCCAACACAAATTTTTCGTAGTGTATCATATAATGAGCTGCAAATTAGTTTAAAACCGCTTAGCTTCATAAAACCAAGGTGCTAAAGAACAAAAGAGCATTAAACAATTTCTAATTTTTCTTAAGAATACTTTCTACCGGTAAATATAAGGTCAATAATTCCCCCCCCCTGTTTACTATGATTTTAGCCTTGGTGTTTACCAATTGAATGATTGACTTATAAGCTTGAATATTTCCGGAAAAATTATTGTTTATTGCAACAATGATATCTCCCAACATAAAGCCAGATTTGGAGCTAGGCGATTCTTCCATAACCTCGTCTACAATTACTTTTCCATTTATGGCATATAAACTTAGTCCGGTATAAGAATAATCAAAAGGGTCAAAAAAATGATCATTGGGGTTTAGGTGAATGATGCTATCTCCATAGTTTAAAATAATATTAAAGCGACGTAAAATATCATTGCCTATTAATCCACCGGTACTAGGGTAATTTGTAACATTATTCTCATCGAAAAAAGTATGGGTTGGAACTTTTTTAAATGTGTAATGTCCAATTCGTACTTTTTTTACTGTAGTAAGTCTCATTTTTTGTTTTCCTATTCCTTCTGCCTGCGTATAAATTACTTTTTTATCCTTCTTAAAAATACTGCTATCCTTTTCAAATTTATCGGACATAAGCAAGCAAAGACCTGCTCCAGTATCAAAATAAAAATTCGCATTGCATTTATTTTCATCTTCTATTCCTGCATTAATTATCGGAATCCCTAAGACGGTCCTTTTTATAAAAACGCCACTATTGGGATACTTTACTTTCCCCTTCCTATAAAATTCCAATAGCTGGTTATCAAAGTCTATATGTACAATGTATCTTTTGAGAAGGCTATAACCTACTATTCCGTCTATCTTTAATCCATTTGCCCCGGTAAGTAATTCATAATCGTTAATGTGAAAATCAAGGTGTTCGGTAGATAAACCTGGAAAGTTGAGCGTTCGGTCATAAGCGTAACTTAGCTTTTTCATACTTCCAATACCTCTTAAAATTCTATCAGAAGTTTGAACACTCAATCCCAAATTACTCACTGTAGTAGAATCCAGGGAGATGCCACCATTACCGGTGTCAAGAATAAAAGTTAGAGAGTCTGGATGATTGTCAATTGATGCTTTAAGAATGACTACACCGCCTTCTAAAACCCTAAAGGGAAACCGGCAAATGAAATCCTTTTTGGACATTAATCTTTGGGCACCGACAGAAGAGGATAAAGCAATAAATTGAACTAATAAGTAAACACTCCATATTTGAATTAATATGCTACCCCGCATTGTTTTCCTTATTTTCATTCTATCTTGAAGGTGTCATTTAGAAGCCATCACTTAAGCTATTTTTAAGGCTTAAAAATAGGAACTTATGCTGCTTTTATAACCTTCAATATGATAAAAGGGTACAATTGTCCAAAAAACCCGCAAGAAATCCTGTAATCGGGAAAACGTTTATTACCTGATTTCCTTTACTGCATTCCAAATAACCCTTGGCTTACCTAAGGTATAATAATGTAGGACGGGAACACCAAATTTCATCAACTCTTTGCTTTGATGAATTAGCCATTCGGTGCCAACTTGCTCAACTTCTATATCTGTTTTACAAGCCATAATCTCTTTGGAAAATTCTGTTGGAATATCTACATGAAATATCCGGGGTAATATAGTTAGTTGTTTTTTACTTGTTATGGGCTTTAATCCTGGAATAATGGGTACGTCTATGCCAATTTCCCTACACGAATTTACAAAGTCAAAAAACTTCTGGTTATCAAAAAACATTTGGGTCATGATATAACTAGCGCCAGCATCCACTTTCGATTTTAAATTATGGAGGTCAATTTCGAGATTTGGAGCCTCAAAATGTTTCTCAGGGTATCCGGCTACACCAATACAAAAGTTCGTTTTACCGCCATTCAGGATATCCTTGTCCTGATAAACGCCATTGTTTAGATCAACTACTTGCTTTAGAAGTTCGATAGCATATGAATTTCCGCCTGGTTCAGGTTCAAAGGATGCTTCATTTTTCGCAGCATCGCCCCTTAAAACCAACACATTGTCAACATCGAGGAAGTTTAGATCAATTAATGCATCTTCTGTTTCCCGCTTATTAAAGCCGCCACAAATGAAATGTGGCACAGCGTCTATCTGGTAGTGGTTCATAATGGCTGCACAAATTCCTACTGTGCCGGGCCTTTTCCGCACTTCCACTTTTTCAAACGTTCCATCAGTTTTTTTCTTAAACATGGTCTCGCTTCTATGATAGGTCACATTGATCCACGATGGCTTGAACTCCATCAGCGGGTCTAAGTGGTCATATATAGAATTGATGCTTTTTCCTTTTAAGGGGGGCAATACCTCAAATGAAATGAGGGTTTCTTTCGCTTGCTTAAGATGATCTGTTACTTGCACGGGATTGATTAAAAAAATTAGTGCAAACTTACATGGTTGTAAGAAATAAACAACTTATATAAAAGCGGAATACCCTAATTGATAAAATACATCAGATCCTGTTTAATGCAAGAGCTATTTTGCAAAAGATAACTTTGACTGTATTATTTATAGACCAATTTGTGTGTTTCTTTTATTCCATTCAATAAGCAAATAACTGAATAAGTGCCAGGTGGAAGCTCTCCTAAATGAACATGTCCGCCATTGATACCGGGGTAAGCTTGCATCGTAGTATTTATAATCGTTTTTCCTTCCGGGTTAATTATTTGTACTTCCATTTTTCCTTCTGATTCGGCATTGAATTTCAAATTAAGGTGCCCGGGGTTGGTTAATGGATTGGGACTAATACTTTGTATTAGTTTATTTGTTGTTTTAGCATTCTTAAAAATTCTTGTTTCTGAATAATTTTTCTGCCTGTCTTTATCTACAATAGCTAAGCTGTAATAGTAATACGGTTGATTGGACGAAATTTTTGTATCATAAAACGAATATTTCTCTCTGAAAGATGCGTTTTCTTTGGCTTGAACAGTTCCTATTTCACTAAAATCTGTTCCATTTATACTTCGCCTTACAGCATAGAAATCAACATTTTGCTCATTTTCAACGGTCCATTTTAAAATTGCTTTATCTTTTGATCCACCAACAGAAAATGATAAAAGATCGACAGGCGTTGCTACCGATGCAGTAAAACGACCCCCCATGTCAACCGAATGAAACACACAGGTATATTGATATTGACCAGCAACAGTTACTTTGTATTGAAAACTCTGGGACCCACTATTAATTGCGGCATTCCAAGTGGCTGCACCTGCAGGCGAGAATGTACCCGGGTCGGCATTTTGATCACATGTAGTAGTGTGGTTTCCGCTAACCCATACCCATCGGATTGTATCTCCAACAAAAACGTTAGGGATAACAACTGGTGAAAATTGAAAATTAGCCACCGTAACGATGTGTTTTTTAGCACTTGCAGTATAGCTGAAGCAATTTGCCATCAGTAAAAAAAGGGTTATCAATCTATTCATAGAATTGCTTTTTTAGAATAAAAAACAAATTTAGTTAATTTTTATGGACATAATCTATGGAAACAAAAGTTGTATTTTCGCCATTGTCTTTGCTTGCATACTCTTTTGGGCTTTTCATTTAAGATGATACAGGCTGGGCGTTATCTGGCTATTTTGCTGGTATTAAATCAATAAAGTGATGAGCACGACAGATCCCAAAGTTAGAATTGTTACAGCAGCATCTTTGTTCGATGGCCATGATGCTGCCATCAATATCATGCGACGAATTCTCCAGTCAAAGGGTGCAGAAATAATACATTTAGGACACAACCGGAGCGTAGCAGAAATAGTAGAATGTGCGATTGAAGAAGATGCTCATGGCATTGCCATTACAAGCTACCAGGGAGGACACGTTGAGTTTTTCAAGTACATGAAAGATTTACTTGAGGAAAATGGCTGTGGTCATATCAAAATATTTGGCGGCGGCGGCGGTACTATTTTGCCAACAGAAATAAGAGAATTACACAATTATGGAATAACAAGAATATATAGTCCGGATGACGGTCGTCATATGGGACTGGAAGGAATGATACAGGACGTAATAGATCAGTGTGAACAGGTAATGTTAAATGGCGAAAAAAATTGGAATGGGAAATTACCATTACAGGAAAAGAAAGATGTTAGGCGAATTGCACGTGCTATCACAAGAGCCGAAGAAGGAAGAGACTTTAATGCAGTACTAATAAATAATACCAAATCAGAAAAATCACCTGTTCTCGGAATAACAGGAACAGGAGGTGCGGGCAAGTCGTCTGTAACCGATGAAATTGTACGCAGGTTTTTAAACGCATTTGCAGATAAAACGATAGCAGTTATTTCTGTGGATCCATCAAAGAAAAAAACGGGCGGTGCATTATTAGGCGACAGAATTCGCATGAATAGCATTCATCATGGTCGTGCATATATGCGAAGCTTGGCTACTCGTGAAAGTGATAAAGCACTTAGTAAACACGTAACGGAAGCGCTGGAAATTTGCAAGCAATCAAACTTCGACCTTATTATACTTGAAAGTGCAGGGGTTGGCCAAAGCGACGCTTCTATACTTGACTTCTGCGATGTAAGCATGTATGTGATGACACCGGAATATGGCGCACCATCTCAGTTGGAAAAGATAAATATGCTGGATTATGCCGAGGTTATTTGCATCAACAAATTTGATAAAGCTGGTGCATTGGATGCTTTGCATGATGTAAGAAAACAATACAAGCGTAATCATGCACTTTGGACTGCCAAAGATGAAGAACTGCCGGTAGTTGGGACCATAGCCTCACAATTCAATGATCCCGGAGTGAATGAACTATTTGAAAAATTAATCATTACAATTCAGACAAAAACGGGTGTCCATTTCGGAGAATTAATCGATCATGGACATACGAAAGATACCAGTACAAAAAGCCTGATTATACCGGCAAAAAGAGTGCGTTACTTAAGTGAGATAACAGAAACCAACAGAAGCTATGACGAATGGGTAAGCAATCAATCCACTATTGCTTCCAGACTATATGCCATCCATCAGGCATTACAATCCATGGACGATTCTGGTCTGAACTACAATCAATCTGAATTAAAAAATGTACAGTTACATTTTGAAAAACAATTGCATCCTGCCTGTAAAGTATTGATAGAAGAATGGTCTAAGGTGCAACAAAAATATGCTGCCGACTATTTTGAATACCAGGTACGCGACAAAATATTAAAACAGCCTCTTACTGCAAAATCATTAAGTGGATCCCGAATCCCTAAAGTTGTTCTCCCTAAATACAAAGATTGGGGAGATCTGCTTAGGTGGCAAATGCAGGAGAATGTTCCAGGAGAATTTCCATATACTGCCGGTGTTTTCGAATTAAAAAGGCAAGGTGAAGATCCTACCCGGATGTTTGCAGGTGAAGGCGGCCCTGAAAGAACAAACAAACGCTTTCATTATGTGTCTTTAGGTCAGCCGGCAAAACGGCTTTCTACCGCTTTTGATAGTGTGACTTTGTATGGAGAAGATCCAGCAGTAAGACCTGATATCTATGGAAAAGTAGGTAACAGTGGAGTAAGTATTGCAACGGTAGATGATGCCAAAAAATTATACAGCGGCTTTGAACTTTGCGACCCCAGAACATCTGTAAGCATGACGATTAATGGTCCGGCTCCTATGCTATTGGCATTTTTTATGAATGCAGCCATTGATCAATTGTGCGAAAAATATATAGAAGAGAATGGATTATGGAATGAAGTAGAAAAGATAAAAGCAGAAAAATTTAAAAGCACAACAACTCCGATTTATTATAACCCATCATCACCTGAAAGATTACCTGATGGTAATAATGGGTTGGGGCTCCGGTTATTGGGCTTGTGTGGAGATGAAGTCTTGCCTGCAGATG
Source organism: Segetibacter sp. (assembly GCA_031383285.1). Taxonomy (GTDB): domain Bacteria; phylum Bacteroidota; class Bacteroidia; order Chitinophagales; family Chitinophagaceae; genus Segetibacter. Next base: position 864 of record JANMZN010000260.1, on the reverse strand, counting down.
TTTACCAAAAGATAAAAGCAGAGGCTTTATCTCAGGTTAGAGGTACTGTTCAGGCCGATATTTTAAAGGAAGACCAGGCGCAAAACACTTGCATTTTTTCTACTGAATTTGCATTAAAGTTGATGGGAGATGTGCAACAATATTTTATTGATAAAAAAGTGAGAAACTTCTATAGTGTTTCTATAAGTGGATATCATATAGCCGAGGCAGGTGCTAACCCACTTACGCAATTGGCCTTCACGTTGGCAAACGGGTTTACTTATGTAGAATATTATCTAAGTAGAGGTATGCACATAGACGACTTTGCGCCTAATCTGTCTTTTTTCTTCAGCAATGGAATGGATCCGGAGTATAGTGTTATTGGAAGAGTGGCCAGAAGAATTTGGGCAAAGGCAATGAAATACAAATACAAGGGAAATGATCGCTCTCAAAAACTAAAATATCATATACAAACCTCCGGCAGATCCTTACATGCACAGGAAATAGACTTCAACGACATTCGTACTACGCTGCAAGCTTTGTATGCTATTTATGATAATTGTAATAGTCTTCATACAAATGCATATGATGAAGCCATAACAACCCCTACAGAAGAAAGTGTTAGAAGGGCAATGGCTATTCAGTTGATCATAAATCGGGAACTAGGTACAGCCAACAATGAAAATCCTAATCAAGGCAGCTTTTTGATAGAGGAGTTGACAGCATAGGTTGCAGAGGCCGTGCTGACCGAGTTTGACCGCCTCACAGAAAGAGGTGGTGTTTTAGGTGCCATGGAAAGAATGTACCAGAGAAATAAGATCCAAGAGGAAAGTTTATTTTATGAACACCAAAAGCACACTGGTGAATTGCCGCTAATTGGTGTAA